>JANMSG010000190.1:0-17728 GCA_031389065.1 Acidobacteriota bacterium
ACCAGTTGTTTTTTGTCGTAGATTTTCTTTAATTTCTCTAGCATTTATTACCTTTCTACAGCCATCGCCACGGCATTGCCACCACCTAAGCATAAAGCCGCGAGTCCACGCTTCACATCCCGGCGTTTCATTTCGTGAAGCAGAGTCACTAATATTCTTGCGCCACTAGCGCCAATCGGATGACCTAAAGCGACAGCGCCGCCGTTGACGTTTAACTTCATCGGATCAATGCCCAGTTCGCGCGTGATGGCTACGGCTTGAACGGAAAAGGCTTCGTTGAGTTCCAGCAAATCAACATCAGCCAAATCCCAGCCGGCGCGCTCAAGGGTCTTTTGAATCGCCAGGACTGGAGCCATCATCACAAGCTTCGGTTCGACGCCGCTGGTTGCTTGCGCAACGATTCGCGCCATCGGATCCGTGCCTAAACGCTTAGCAACTTCTGACGAAGTAACCACGAGCGCCGCTGCGCCATCATTGACCCCCGGAGCATTGCCCGCCGTCACCGTGCCGTCTTTTTTGAATGCCGGGCGGAGTTTCGCGAGGGCTTCGATAGAGGTGTCTTCACGCGGTCCTTCATCTGTGCCAATACGTAGCGATGCGCCTTTACGTTGCGCTATCTCTACGGGAATTATCTCTTCATCGAATCGCCCTTCTTTCATAGCCGCAACAGCTTTGCGATGCGAATGGAAAGCATACTCGTCTTGTTCTTCGCGCGTGACTTTATACTTTTCGGCAACGACTTCCCCGGTGTTGCCCATGTGCCAATTGTCGAAGGCGCACCACAGTCCATCGGCTATCATGGAATCAATCAACTCGCCGTTGCCCATTCGATAACCCTGTCGCGCATTCTTCAACAGGTAGGGCGCGCTCGTCATAGATTCCATACCGCCCGCCAGTGCGATTTCGATTTCGCCCGTTTGAATCGCATTTGAAGCAAGCATCACGGCGCGAAGTCCTGAACCGCAAACCATATTGAGGGTCAGAGCCGAAACCTTATCGGGTATCCCTGCACGAAGCGCAACTTGACGGGCGGGATTCTGCCCGTTGCCCGCCTGTACGACATTGCCCATGAAGACTTCATCAATGAGAGCCGCGTCTAGTCCTGCACGTTCCATGGCAGCGCGCGCGGCAACCCAGCCTAAATCAACAGCGCTCAAATCTTTGAATTGTCCAAGTAATTTACCGATAGGCGTTCGCGCGCCCGATAGAATCACAACGTCCGTCATAATTGACTCCTTGTATCAATGCTGAATTTCAAATGTATAGTTAAGATTTTACTCATTTCTTCACTTCGATAAAAGGCGCAATCAAGGGGAAAGCGCAATCGTTATTTTGTTTTTGTGGTTTTGAAGAGCTAACGCGGAGTTCGCGTAACAAATTATTTTGATGAATTGTGCAAAAGAAATGGGGCGCTTGCAGTCGCGCCCCAAATCACCCAAGGAGAAGGATTCTACTGTTCTGAAACGGATTCTAATTTTAGAGGAAGAAATGGAGGCACATCCAAATAATCTAGCTCCTAGATCAGAACCTTTTTCACAACCTTTCAAACGCAAGATGTTTTATTTTGTTCCCTGCTTTTTTTAAGTGCGCCGCCGGATTGCTCTTCGCCTGCGGCGGCGAACGGGTAAGGCGTTTCTTTCTAACCATTTAGTCGCTTCGTCGAATTTCTCGAAGCGCCTCTCGTCATCGCGGAATATACGGTCATGAGAAATTTTTCGCCCATTGACCAAACGCTGCGGATGTTTGATGTGCAGCATCTCGTGATAGAGCACAAATTCGACTACGTGGAGCGGGGTTTTCAAGCTATCGAGCGAACGGCTGATGATGATGGCGCTGTGAATGCTATCGTGATGCCCTAATACGCGACGAGAATTTCGTGGACTCCAGGAAAGCACAGGGCGTTGGATTTGATTACGGAAGTATCGCGCATTCACTTCATCAAAGAGCTTGTCCAGGTCATAAATTTTGCCTTGCGGCGAAGTTGTAATCTTGTAGCCGCGCTCGCGTCGCGAAGCATCCGTAGCATCCATGACGGATTGATCCAAAATATATTGCCGATAAATTTGATTCTCTTCTTTCGGAGTTCTCAGGCGATACAACTTCGCTACCAGTATACAAGCCAAAGCAAAAAGTACATCGGCAGGCGAGTCCCTCAGAATATCCGAAACCCGCGCGTAGATGCGCCCTTGTCGCAAACGTACCGTTGAAGAGAGTCCCGTGTACGGGTAAAAACGAGCTTCAACTGGCGGCAGGGCCTCTTTCTTTACAAGTTTTTTTAGTGCCTCTGTGAAAATGGATTCGAGACGTGGTTCTGCGGTAGTCGATGAATCGTTCATGTCTAGGTGTCAGGTGCTAGGTGCTAGGTGCAAGGTTACTGCAATAAGAAAGCGTTGGTAATTCATTGCAGAAATTCATCAGATATTCTATTGAGTTTTACTAACACCTAAAACCTAACACCTAAAACCTGTCTTTATTTCTTCGGTCTGTCGTCGGGCTCAAAGTAGCGATTGCGATATCGCAGTTCTACTTGTTTATTATCGGGTTGCCCGTCGCCGTTCAGGTCAACTTCTAATTTCATTTTGCGCTCTTTGCCTTCGCGTCGCGTGTTGGTTGAAACATAACCTGCGTCGTATTGGTTGCGCAGCAAGACTTCGATGCTGCGCATAATTTGCGGGATCTCGCTCTCGAAAGTCATAGGGAAATACGAGCCGCCTGTGCGCTCCGCAAAGGCGCTGAGTTGGTTGAACGCCTGTAGATAGGTTAGCCGTGTTTCAGGGGGCCACTGGTGTTCATACTTTTTGAAGAATAAATTTCCTACGCCGATGGTGAAGATAGGAACGCCGGCATTTGAAGTGATTCTCAGCGCCTTGTCAAAAGTGATGCGACTGAACGTATCAATACCTGTGGTGAGCAGGATAATCGCCGTGCGTCCTTCCACTTCCTGCAAACCTGTGTACTCGTTTTGTCCCGCTTCTTCATTGTAGAGTTGGTACGCTTTGCCGCCAAGCAAGGTAAACGATAGCCCATCGTAAATATTTGATTCACTGAAATTCAAAGTGTCGCGTGCTGCCCCCATCAAAGCAGAGTAAAGTTGTGAAGCGTTATTGGTGAAGTCTTGCACGACTTTCGGCCTCATGCTGAAAGTAACGATGCTGACGTAATCTTTAGGCTTTACGAAGTTTTGAATGAATCCGGCAGCGGATTGAAAGATCTCTTGCGCAGTACTTGGAGTAAAATAGCCTTTAAAATATCTGTTTTGAAAGCCATTATCTATCAAAAGCACAACGGTAGCGGGACCTTCGCCGCTCGAGAAATTGGTAATCTCTTGCTTCACATTGTCTTCATAAATGGTGAAGTTTTTCTTTGTCAGACCGGGGATCAAACGCCCTGACTTTTTATCAATCACGGAAATTTCAACGCCAACGACCTGGGTTGAAATTTTTATAGGCGGCTCGTCCTTCTGATTTTTAGGAAGCGGCGGAATCGGCTCTTGATCTTTTTCTTCAACCTGTTTGTTTTTGTCGTCGCCTTTTTGTTCTTCGGCTTTCTTCTCGACTTTTTTCTTCGGCGGCTGTCTCCCGCTCTGCGCTTCAACGATTGAACGCGGCGTCGAAAAACTTGCAAGCAGCGCGAGCGAAAGCGTAAAAATGGCGATCACGCGCACCATACCTAATGACTTCATATTGCCTCCAACTCTGGCAGAATCGTATTTCATGTGACGGGCTGGAATTTTTCTGAAAACTCCTCAAGTAAGTTTAGTCCAGCCTGTCTTGAGAGTCTAGCAAGTCTTGCATCTCTAGCCTTCCCGGTTGAAATATCTGCCTCGAGTAAACACGCTGTCATCAAAATAAAATCGCAGCAGTTCAATTTTATTCCCGACGCTTTGCGGAACAATTGTCACAACGTCATAGCGATGCTTCTCATCTGTGATATCCATCAGTTGCCTGTAGCGCCTGGCAGCGCGGGCGATTTGTCTCTGTTTTTTCAAATCAACGGCGCGTTCGGGCGCAGCAAATTCGGCAGAAGTGCGGGTCTTCACTTCGATGAAAACCAGAGTCTCTTCATCATAAGCGATGATGTCTATCTCGCCGGTAATTTTCTGATTGCGAAGATTGCGGCCAAGCGGCACACGATAATTTGTCGCAACGATTTCAAAGCCTTCAACCTCTTTCAAATATTCAAGCGCCGCGCGTTCGCCTCTTGCGCCTAATTCAAGATGCGCCGCGCGCATTTTTGGTTTGGAAAACAGAGATTGAAACTTTGTCAGCATAGGTTTTATTCGCAGGCGAAATCTTAACTGCGAAACAACTGCTTGTAAAAGCCTGAGCGCACAAGATACATTCAATAGGGATATGGAAAGAGGAATTAAGATGAAGACGAAAGAAACAACCTACGCCGCAGAATTAATTGATTTGACAAACGACACAGAGCAACCCGATGCGGCAACCAACGGAACGGAGCAAGCAGAAGAAACCATTAGCGTCATAGAGCCGATAGACATTCCGACAGTCGTCATACTCGGTCGCCCGAATGTTGGCAAATCAACTTTGTTCAACAAACTCACAGGCACACGCCGGTCCATCGTAGGCGATGAATCCGGCATCACACGCGACAGAATTTACGGGCGCGTTGAATGGCTGACAAGAGAATTCCGCCTGGTTGATACGGGCGGCATTATTCCCGATGACAAAGACTTGATCCCTGCCAACATCTTGACGCAAGCGCGCTCCGCAATTGATGAAGCGTCACTGATTTTATTGGTCGTGGATGCGCGAGCCGGGATTACCTCGCTTGATGAAGAATTGGCGGAGCTGGCGCGTTCGACTCGCAAACCTGTATTTGTCGCGGCAAACAAAGTTGATACCCGAAAACTTGAAGCTGATGCGATGGAGTTTGCGCGTTGGGGATTTGATGAAGTCTTTCCGATAGCCGCCGAACACGGCACAGGCGTAGCAGAGATGTTGGACGCGGCGGTTGACATCATCACTGCGCCCGAAGCTATTGATGAAAAACCGCAAGAGTTGACCCTGGCAATCGTCGGTCGTCCCAATACCGGCAAATCGTCACTGGTTAATCGCCTGACTGGTGAAGAGCGGGTTATCGTTTCGCCTATACCTGGTACCACGCGCGACGCGGTTGACACAGAGATTGAATTCGAAAATACGCTGTTCAAATTGATAGATACGGCTGGCATCCGGCGCAAAGGCAAGACCGATTTGATGGCGGAAAAACTTTCGGTCGTCATGTCGCGCAGGCATCTGGAACGCGCTCATGTGGCGATATTGATGATTGACGCGATTGAAGGACCGACCGCCCTTGATGCGACAATTGGCGGCTACGCACACGAAGCCGGCGTGAGTTTGATTATTGCTGTCAACAAATGGGACGCCATTGAAAAAGACTCTTATACGATGAAGAAATACGAAACGCGCATACGCGATATGATGAAGTTTGCAGCCTACGCGCCGATTGTCTTCATTTCGGCATTGAGCGGTCAGCGGGTCACGAAGTTATTAGAGCTGGCGCGCAAGGCTTATGAAGCGCGAAGTATGCGTGTTTCAACTTCTGAGTTGAACCGTTTCTTTGAAAAGAATCTCGATCAGCCGAAAGCGACAACGCCTTCGCGTCATCCGCTTCGTATACTCTACATCACGCAAGGCGGAATTAGACCGCCAACCTTTATTCTGTTTACTTCATCGCGCAGTCCAAAAGCCAATCTGCATTTTTCCTACGAGCGCTACATTGAAAATCGCTTGCGCGAGGAGTTTGATTTCTTTGCCACGCCGATCAGAATCAAGCAGCGCAAGAAAAAAGGCGGCAAACCCTCATCGTAATTGATGCATTGAAAACTTTAGAATGTAAAATCCGGTTTCGTATAATCTGGACTTCGAGATATGCGCGTTGACTAATAGCTTTTGGTGAATTAAAAAGTAACGTCCAAATAATATAGAAAACCTATCAATAAAATAATCAGCCGGAAAGGAGTCGTGCAATGCAATTTACAATCAGTAAAGCCGATATGTTGAAAGAGATGAATCTTCTTCAAGGAGTTGTCGAAAAAAAGAATACCATCCCGATTTTATCCAATGTTTTGATAGAGACTTCAACCAGTTCTTTAATCTCTCTGGTAGCAACAGACCTTGATGTGTCGCTGCAAACCGAAGCTTCTGCCGACGTAACGAAATTCGGTGCGGTGGTTGTACAGGCGAAAAAACTTTTCGACATCGTGCGAAATTTGCCTGACGCCGATATTCACTTCATCAAGGAAGACAACGACTGGGTAAAGATAAATTGCGGCACTTCCGATTTCAAAATCGTCGGGCAGGCGAAAGAGCATTTCCCTTCGACTCCGCAAATGGAAAGTTATTCCGTGCAAATGCCCGCGGCGGCTCTACATAATTTGATATCACGAACGATATTTTCGATCACCCAGGAAGAGTCTCGCTACGCCCTCAACGGCGCTTTATTTGCTTATTCCGACGAGCAACTACAGATGGTCGCAACCGATGGTCATAGACTGGCTCTGGCGGCTTTGGCAAATAGCTCAGACAGTCCAGATCAAGCTGCCAAGACGAGCGTCATTATTCCGAAAAAGGCTTTGAATGAATTGTTGAAACTCACCGCCGGGTCTGAAGAGATGATGGGTTTTGCCAACGACGAAAATCATCTCTATTTTCAACTGGGTCCCAGAAAGCTGACAACCAGGAAACTGTCAGGGCAATTCCCGAATTATGATTTGGTCGTGCCAAAAACCAATGATAAGACGGTGCCTTTGAATGTGGAGAGAATTACCCAAGCCATCCGACAGGCCGCTTTGATGGCGGATGAAAGAAGTCGCAGCGTGAAATTCGAGTTCAACGATAATCGCTTGAGCATCACTTCGCAGAGCGCCGACATAGGCGACGCAAAAGTCGTCATCCCCGTTGATTACAATGGTTCAAGCGTGACCATTGGTTTCAACGCTCAATATTTATTGGACTTTTTGAACAACGTGAGCGCCGAAGAAATTCTCTTCGAGTTCAAAGATGAGCAGAGCCCTGCGATGATGAAACCGGCGAAAGATGACGGCTATGATTACAAGTATGTCGTCATGCCTATGCGGCTGTTGTAGAGTCTTGAACCTCAAATCTGCAGCCCGACTGTAAAGGAGGGCGTTTGAGGCAACTTTGCCCGCGAGAACTGTGGGCTACTGCTTTAACAGGATTTTTTAACTAAGATTGGACTGATGCAGAATAATCAGAGCAAACGAGTTCTCATAGTTGATGACAATCATTCCATACGCACTTCGGTTGCGTCTTACCTGCGCGATAAAGGATATGAGGTAGAAGAAGCGGTTGATGGGATTCAAGGATTGGAGAAAGGGCTAACCGTATCGCCGCACATCATTTTGCTCGATGTCGTGATGCCCGGCATAGACGGCTTCAGGCTTTGTCAGTTGCTTCGTGAAAAAGGCATAGAAGAGCCCATCATCATGCTCACCGAAAAAGCTACGATTGAGGATAAGATTACAGGCTTTTCGGGCGGCGCCGATGATTATCTTCCAAAGCCTTTCGACACCGTTGAACTGGAGTTGAGAATCAACGCTCTTTTAAAACGCCAGACTCAAGAGTCTGCGCCATCTACAGATTCGCAAATCATAAAGTACCGCGGACTAGAGATTGATCTTGAGCGTTATAAAATTTCCGTAGATGGCAAAGAGGTTTCGCTTACGCCTATCGAGTTCAACATCTTGAAACTTTTGGCGTCAAAGCCTGGAATGGTTTATGCGCGCAATGATTTATTGAACGCGATATGGGATACCTCTTATGAAGGATACAAGCGTAACATTGATCCGCATGTAAACAGGTTGAGAACCAAGATAGAAGATAATCCCCGAAAGCCCAAATATGTTTTAACAGTTTGGGGAGTGGGTTATAAATTCAACGACGCGCTCTAATCGAACCAAGGTTCTTGTTTTGGTAAACCTATAGTTTTCTTGTCTGCTAAATATTTTACTCTGTATCATCGCTTCTACTAAGACTTTCCCGAACAACCTTTCTCATTTCCGTGAAGTCAAAAGGTTTGTAAAATGCCCGATCTGCTCCTGCTTTAAGAGCCGCTTCTGTCGTGCAACTAGTATGTGCGGTGAAAACAAGAATAGGAATTTCGGCAGTCTCTGTTTCAGAACGCAGTTGTTTGATCATCTCTATACCGCTCATCTTAGGCATGGCAATATCTGTGAGGATTAAATCAGGCTTTTCAGCTTTCGCCAGATAAAGTCCTTCGCTACCATCAGCGGCTGTAGGAACTTCGTATCCAGCATTCGTGAAATAGTGGTGAAGCGCCTCACGCGTATCCATATTATCTTCCACTATCAGTATTTTAGGCATAATAGGGTATCACCAATAAGCACAACTGTACTGTAGTTATGATCTATCTATTACTAAAAAAATCTTCACGGCTTGGGTGGAAGCCAATTTGACCACATATAAGATATTGATTGGCTAACGACTTTGTAGAATGAAATCGTAACGCATACTCTTTCAACAAATGCCAATCGTCAACCTATCAATCTGTAAGCCTACTTACGGAATATCTCGGTGGCGATCTCTGTAAGGGCATTCATAATCGGAGGCACAATACGGCCTGTACGACCACGCGAGGAAGTAAGATTGCCAGCTAACAACAGACCAATGCCAATACCTGCGCCGAAAGCAATAAGCGTCGTTTTGCCGGGATTCTCACGACCATAATCTACCGCCTGGGTATAGCTTTCGTTCAAGCTTTTGCTGGCACGATTATAGACATCCGTGACCGCCTCTTTCGCTTGATCTAAGACTTCTGTCGTACCCTGACCGATATTTGACTCGCCATTTGGCTTTGACTGTTGATTATGTTGCGTCCTGTCTTCAGCAGTCTTTACGCCAGTGGCTTGATTGCCAGTTCCCAAATTCCCTTGATTGCCGGTTCCGGTATTCCCCTGATTGCCGGTTCCGGTATTTCCGAACTCTTGTGATCTTTTTGGATTGTCCATAAAATCTCCTTTATTAATAAATATTGATGTCCGAAACGAATCGCTCATCTCTTTTGCGTCGATTCAAAAACTGATAAGCGGGCTAAATATTCAAAAACCTAAAGTCAATGAACTGCTGTTCGATCTTTTTGCGTGAGATCGTTATTGTCGCTGCAACCAGATTTGTTCTGGTTGCCTAACACGATGTTTTTCGCATAATCCGTTGCCGCTTTGGTCAATAAGGCAGTCGCAGCGGCTTTGACTGAGGTGCTTACGTGCGCTTTCTTTTTCGGCACGATGTCCAGATAATCACTAAACTGACCTTTGAAATCGTCAACGCTGTCGGCTATCGCTTCCATAATGCGATCACGTGGAGTTGGTTTCCGTGCAAAAATCCTGGAGAGTAAATAACCCAATCCAGCTGCCGCCCCAATCGCAACTAAAGGATAATCAGCGGCATATGTACGCCAATCCAAAGTGGTTTGAAACTTGTCATTTAAGCGATCTACCGTTTCAGTAATAGATTCACGTTTGGCAGCTATATCTTGACGAATCTCCTCGGCGCTACGCTCATCTTCAGAAAGATTTGTATTTGTTCGTATACTTATGTTATCTCTTTCAACCATTCTTTATTTTCCTCCAGACTCTCAAGAGTAGCTTTGGGCTTGAGATCTACTCGTTTCAAATTCCCAAGTCCGGTAAAAACAACTATGCCGGCAATCACAGCCAACGCTCCACCGACGATCAAAGCCGCTTGCCAAAGCCCTATATACTGAGCTAATCCGGCGATAACTGCGGCGCACAAAGCTAACGTAGCAGTCAGCCCTAGAACCGCTCCAAGCGCAATAATTATTACTGCAGAGCGAAATGAGACTAACTTTTCGCTTACTTCCTGCTTGGCAAGGGCAACTTCGTCACGTACTAACCCTGCGGACTGGCTCGCCAACTCAGTAATTAAATCAGTTAAGGATTCGCCTTGCTGATTCTCTTGTTTCAAGAGAATGGGTTGCTTACGACTTTGCATTTTTACCTCCGTCGGAACAAGGTGCCTAGAACTAAGCCTATACCGGCAGCAACTAACAAGCTGCGACCGGGATTATGGCGCATCTGATTACCAATATCGCTTTTGATCTGTTGCGGATTCACCTCTTCAATATAATTTGCTGAACGGTTCAACCACTCTGCAGCCTGATTTCCATACTTAGCCACATCTTGATTCTTGCCGGAAAAAGATTGAGACTTCTCACGAAGGGCTTCGGCTGCGCCATGTAGTTTCTCAGTTATCGTGGTTTTGACTTTATCAAGAGCCGCCGGTTCGCGCTTGGTTAAAGTATTATCGTGTCCTTGTGTCAAACCATTTTGTGGAGTTGGATGATCTAGTTTTTCCATTGATGAATATCCTCTTTTCTATCTATAAAAATTTCCTTTATTCATTCGCTTTACCTAAAGCTATATTTTGATTCAATCAGGCTTGTCTTTAAGAAGCTCATGAAATCTCTCTTTCATAAAAGAAATCCCAATAGATAACACTTAAAAATTCTGTATCAAATGTCCTCTTCACCTATCTGAATCAAAATCAGCCTTTTGAATAAGCAAGATAGAGACCACAAATTAATTTTTATAATTCGTTAGTTTTTATAGGAAGGAAGAGGTTTAGAGGACAAAAGCTGACACGACTTAATACAGACTGTATTAAGTCAATTCAGCAAATTTTTCATCTCTGTGAGTAAAAGAATGCGCTGAAGGCTCTCTATGCAAAATGCATAATATCGAATCAGTGTCTTCATTAGAAAAGACAGAAAATGCAAAATGGGAAGCCAATTGTAGACACGAGTTTCCCTTTATAGATTTACCCAAAAGCTTTTGTGTAGGTGCTTACATTATGGATAGAAAATCGGTGTTCGACCTGACTTTTGCTTCTCTGAGTTTCAACTTCATTAGCGAACACTCAAGAAGCAAGACAGTTTTGCAGTCGTCCCTGAGGGTTAGCCGAAAATGTCTTTGACTTTGTTGAAGATTCCTTTGTCTTCTTGAGGGTTATTGGCGGGTTCAAGCTTGGCCAACTCTTCGAGAAGTTTGCGTTGCTCACGGTTGATATTTGTCGGTGTAATGATGTTGACCGAAACAAACAAGTCGCCGCGACCGCGTCCTCCAAGCACAGGCATTCCTTTACCTTTCACTCGAAATATAGAACCTGTCTGTGTGCATTCAGGAATTCGCAAAGTCTCTTCATCACCAAGCGTTGGAACGACGACCTCAGCTCCGAGCGCGGCTTGGGTGAACGAAATGTTGTAGGCGGTGTAGAGATTGGCGTCGCGCCTTTCAAATATTTTGTGGTCTTTGACGTGAATCATGATGTACAAATCGCCACGCGGGCCGCCCAACTCTCCGGCTTCGCCTTCGCCGTTCATTCTGAGGCGCGAGCCTGTATCAACGCCCGCCGGAAGCTTTATTTCCAGGGTTTTGTCGCGCTCAACTCGACCTTCGCCTCTGCACCCGCGACACACGTCGCGTATGACTTTACCGTTACCTCGACAGGTCGAACAGGTGCGGCTTACAGAGAAAAATCCTTGTTGGCGTGTGACTTGCCCTCTGCCGCCGCAGGTCGCGCATTGAACCGGCGAACTGCCTTCTGCGGCGCCATTGCCGCTGCACAAATCGCATACTTCAAGGCGCGGCACACGAATCTTCGTCTTGACTCCTTGCGCTGCTTCTTCAAGTGTAATCTCTATGTCGTAGCGTAAATCCGAGCCGCGACGTGGTCCTGTGCGTCTGCCTGTTCGGCCGCCGAACATGTCGCCAAACCCGAACAGGTCTCCGAGTATATCTTCAAAACCCGCGAAGCCACTAAAGCCACCTGCTCCTGCCGCGCCCGCGCCAACTCCGGCGTGACCGTAGCTGTCGTAACGGGCGCGCAGGTCTGGCGAAGACAAGACCTGATAAGCTTCGTTGATCTCTTTGAATTTTTCTTCGGCTGTTTTATCGCCTTGATTTTTATCTGGGTGGTATTGAATTGCCATCTTGCGATAGGCTTGTTTTAATTCTTGGTCTGTGGCATTTCTGGTAACGCCCAGCGCTTCGTAATAATCACGTTTGCTACTCAATTCTCTTATCCTTACTTTTTATGGTTTCTCGTACACAGTTTCCGGTTTCAGATTCTGAAATAATTCATAAGCCTGAAACCAGAAACTGGAAAGCAGATTGTAGCAAGTCTAGGAGAGTTCTGATAGAGGCATCGTCACCTCGTCTTGAGATGTATCCGCATCAGGCGAAAGTCCGGTCGGTCGGAACATCGCGTCAGTTATCAATCGAGCGACCTGTTCGAGATTTTCAAGCGCCGATCTAATCCTTGCAGCATCTTCTGAAATTGCCGATTCGCGGGCTTCTTCAATCGTGCGACGGGCCGATTCCTGATAATCGCCCGACAACATATAACCAAACTCTGTGAACGAGCGAATGGTGTTTTGCAGCAAACCTTCGAGTCGGTTGCGCGAGATGATAACTTCTTTCATCTTGCGATCATGTTCGCTGTTGCGCATCCCTTCTTCTATCAAGTCATAAATCTCTGACGCCGATAAACCTGAAGAAGGGGTAATCTTCATCGCCTGTTCGTGACCCGTCATTTTGTCGCGCGCCGAAACCGAGACGATGCCGTCGGCGTCAACTTCAAAGGTAACTTCAACCTGAGGAACGCCGCGCGGCGCAACCGGAAGTCCAACCATTTCAAACTTAGCCAGGCTGCGATTGCCCGAAGCTATTTCGCGCTCGCCTTGAAGAACGTGAACTTCGACCACTTGCTGATTATCGGCGACGGTGGTGAAGACCAGACTCTTTTTCGTCGGAATCGTCGAGTTGCGGTCAAGAATTTTGGTAAACAAGCCGCCGCGTGTTTCAATACCCAAGCTGAGCGGAATGACGTCTAAAAGGATCAAGTCTTTAACTTCGCCGGTAAAAACGCCGGCTTGAATCGCCGCGCCAATCGCCACGACTTCATCCGGGTTGATCTCTATGGAAGGTTCGCGGTTAAAGATTTCCCGTACGCGATTGATGATGATTGGCGAGCGTGTCTGACCACCAACCAGCAGAATTTTTGTGATATGAGAAGGAGAGAGTCTCGCGTCTTTGAGCGCTTTCATACAAGGTTCGGTGGTGCGCTCGACAAGGTCTTGAATCAACTCTTCAAATTTTTCGCGGCTCAAAGTTTTGTTGAAATGCTTCGGTCCTGTCGCGTCGGCAGCGATGAACGGCAGATTCAATTGCGATTCCATGGTCGTGGATAATTCGCATTTGGCGCGTTCAGCCGCCTCTTTTAATCTTTGCAGCGCCAGCCTGTCCGAATGAAGGTCTATACCGGTCTCCTGCTGAAAGGTTTCCAGCATCCAATCAACGATGCGTTGGTCGAAATCTTCGCCGCCCAAAAACGAATCGCCGCAGGTTGCCAGAACCTCAAAAACGCCGTCGCTCATTTCCAAAATTGAGATATCAAAGGTGCCGCCGCCAAGATCGTAAACCGCCACCTTCTCGCTTTCATGTTTGCCAAGTCCATAAGCCAGCGCCGCCGCCGTCGGCTCGTTGATGATGCGTTGCACATTGAGACCGGCTATCTTGCCGCCATCTTTAGTCGCTTGTCGTTGAATATCGTCAAAGTAAGCGGGCACGGTGATAATGGCTTCGGTCACTTCTTCGCCGAGGAATTCTTCGGCTGATAGTTTCAAGCGCTGTAACAGGATGGCAGAGATTTCAGGAGGCGAGTAATCGCGCCCTCGCACACGTATGCGACAATCACCATTCGGAGCCTCGGTAATTTCATATGCGCAGACTTGCAAGGCGCGTTGAACCTCTTCGGATTTAAACTTGCGACCCATTAAACGCTTTGCCGCATAGATGGTATTCGCAGCATTCGTGATTGCCTGACGCTTGGCGATTTGGCCGATCAAACGCTCGCCTTTTTCAGTGAATGCCGCCACAGAAGGCGTGGTGCGACCTCCCTCTTTATTGGGGATTATCTGTGTGACTCCGCTCTCAAGTATCGCTACACAAGAGTTGGTCGTTCCTAAGTCTATTCCAATTACTTTGCCCATGTGGACACCCTCCTATTTGGCAGGAAATTATGACAGGAGCTAATAAAATCTTAGGGGCTTAGAGAGATTGCAAACTTCAGAATTCGGACAGCGGAATTGGTTTTTATTAGCGCCTCCACAATGTTGTGGGGTTCAAGATTTATAATCGGGAATGAAGATAATCAGATTTTTTAATCTACATTCCGCAATCCGAGTTCTGCAATCTTTTATTCGGGGGAAGCGGCGACTTTCACCTGTGCCGGTCTCAGCAACTGGTCACCTAATTTATATCCTCTTTGAAACTCTTCGATGATCATGTTTGCCTCGTGTTCGGAGGTCTGCTCAATGGTCACAGCTTCGTGCATGTGAGGATCAAATAATTGTCCAACGGCTTCGACAGGCTCAATACCCATTCTCATCAAAATATCTTTGAACTGTTTAAAGATCAGTTCAAAGCCCAGCTTAAGCGCGTCTTCATCCTCGGTTTTTGAAACGCTCAACATCGCACGTTCGAAATTATCAAGCACAGATAGCATTTCAAGCAATACTTCTTTTTTACCACGCTTATAAACGTCTGTGCGCTCGCGTTCCGTACGACGGCGATAATTCTCAAATTCAGCCTGCTTGCGAAGCAACTGATCGCGGAGCGTGGCCGTTTCATTCTTTAGATCTTCAACTTCAGATTTAAGAGCTTCACAGACGACTTCTAAGGTTTGATTATAATCGCTAACCTCAGCTTTTTTCCGTGTGGCGGCGCGGGCTTTTGCCTTTTCCGCAACCATTTCTTCATCGTCGTCGTTGATAATTTCTATTGAAATATCGTCCGAATCGTCTATCTTAAAATTATCTTGCATCGCTTATTTGCTGATTTCCTCTTCTTCATAAATTAAAAATGTACTTAGAAGTATGATGATAAAATAACAACCTCTACTCGTCCAAAACGCGCTCGAACAATTTCGCTATATATCTGACAATGCTGATGAGCCTGTCATATTCAATGCGCGTCGGACCAACAACGCCTATATTTCCTGCCGCCGAACCGTCGCCATAAAAACATGGCGAGGCGATCACCGTGCAATCATGCAAATCTAAAAAACTGTTTTCGCTGCCAATGCGAATCGCTATACTTTCGCGCCGCGTGTCTTTTATGCACTCGTTTAGGAGTTTAACGATGCGGCTCTTTTGTTCAAACATTTTGAACAAGGCGCGCATTCTTTCGGTGTCGGCAAAATCCATCTTGACGATAATGTTTGACGCACCTTCTATGAACACGTCCGGTTGGTCGCCGTCTTGCAGACTTTGACTGCAAAGCAAAACGGCGTTTCGTAAAAGCTTGTCATAAAGCGCTTTCTCTTCGCTCATGCGACGAATCAACTCGTCGCGTATTTCACTAAGCGAGCGGCCGCGAAAATTTTCTATCAAATATCTGGCGGTCGAATTCAAATCTTCTTGAGCAAAATTCTCTTCAACACGAATCACGCGGTCTTGCACGCGCCCTGCGCTTGAAGCCGTGATAACCAAAATGCGCGAATCGGGCAAGCGCACGAACTCTACGTGATGCAATCTGTCTTTACTGATTGACGGCGGAACGACGATGCCAACATTGTCGGACAAGCGCGAAAGCAAAAGACTGGTGCGCTCCATCATGCGCTCAGGATTGGTCAGCGTCTCCTCGTCAAGCAATTGCTTATTGATAAACATCGCGTCAGCTTGCGAAATATCTGTCGCGCTCATCAAATTGTCAACGTAGTAGCGATAGCCTCTATCGGTAGGCACGCGCCCGGCAGAAGTATGCGGATGGCTTAAGAAACCCTCGTCTTCAAGTTCTGCGCAAATGTTGCGCAGAGTCGCCGATGAGAGCCCTTCGCTTGATTGTTTGGCGAGCGCAAAAGAGCCGACAGGCTGTCCAGTGGTGACGTGAGCCTTCACAATCGCCGCCAGGATTTCCTTTTTTCGCTCGTCAAAATTGAATCCGCTCTTTCTCATTTGTTAATCACAGGGGAGGCAGAAATCGCTTGGAATAGCCTTCGTAACCTACCATCAAAGCCTCGCCATGTCAATAATACCAGCCTGAAGTTTTCTGCGCGAGCAATGCCTTGTTGCAAGCTTCACAGCAATAATTTTGCCAATGAGAAAACGCTATAAATTTTATTCCCCTCTGGCAAGTTCCATGACTTCGCCGAGTGCCGGATAGAGGGCGCGAAAAGCTTTATACTGACGATTCAACACCTGAACGGAATTAGTATCCTGGGCAAGGCGATTTTTTACACGAACGACTTCGTTACAAGCCGCATCAACCGTAGGCCAAAGCTGAATTCCGACGCCGGCAAGCAAAGCCGCGCCGTAAGCTGCGCCCTCTTCGGCTTCGACGATTTCAACCGGATGATTGTAAACATCAGCTTGAATCTGTCGCCACAACGGTGAACGTGCGCCGCCGCCGCCAAGCCTGATATTTTCAACGGGCACATTCATCTCCGCGAAGATTTCAAAGGTATCGCGCAAGCTGAAAGCCACGCCTTCAAGTATCGCCCGAATTACGTGAGCCCGCGTGTGGCTCGCCGTCAAACCGACAAGCGAAGCGCGAACGTGCGGGTCAAGGTGCGGTGTTCTTTCGCCCATTAAATAAGGAGTCCACAACAGGAAATCGGCTCCTGTAGCCACTTTTGCGGCTTCTTCACTCAAGCGCTCGTACGCGTCGCGCCCGTCATCCGGGCCCGCGCCAAAGTTATCGCGGAACCATCTGAGCGATAATCCTGCCGCTTGCGTTACCCCCATAACGTGCCAGCGTTCAGGAATCGCATGGCAGAACGTATGCACTCGTCCGCTTTGATCGAGCGCCGGTTTTGCCGTCGCGGCAAAGACCACGCCCGAGGTGCCTATGGTAGCGCTGACTGCGCCCGGAAGAACGATGCCCATGCCGACAGCGCCTGCTGCCTGGTCGCCAGCGCCAGCGACTACCGGCGTGCCTTCTTTGAGACCTGTCTCTCTTGCGCCTTCTGCCGATACGCGCCCGGTGATTTCGGGCGATTCAAAAACGGCTGGCAATAATCGCTCATCCATTTCTGCCGCCTCAAGCATGGCTTGCGACCACTTGCGATTGGTCACGTCGAGCAAAAGTGTGCCGGAAGCATCGGCTACGTCTGTAGCACGTTCGCCTGTCAACTTGAAGCGCACATAATCTTTCGGCAAAAGAACGGTTCGCACACGCTGCCACAATTCAGCTTCGTTATCGCGCATCCATAAAAGTTTCGGCAGTGTAAAGCCCGTAAGCGCAGGATTGCAGGTCAATTCAATCAAACGCTGGCGCCCGACTTTTTCAGTGATCGCGCGGCATTGTGCATCTGTGCGCTGGTCGCACCAGATGAGTGCGGGTCGCACCACTTCATCGTGTTCATCCAGTAAGGTCGCGCCGTGCATCTGTCCCGAAAGACCTATGCAAGCAATGCTATCGGCAGGAATATTATGTTTCGCTAACACCTCACGCACGGCATCGCCGCAAGCCCGCCACCAGTCCTGTGGGTCTTGTTCTGCCCAACCGGTTTGCGGCGATGCAAAAGGCAGGTGTTCCGCCGTTGCCGATGCGATAATTTGTCCGCGTTCGTCAACGACGATTGCCCGCGTACCTCCTGTTCCTACATCTATGCCAAGTAAGTTCATAAGTTTGTCTCTCTATTCT
>JANMSG010000220.1:0-4043 GCA_031389065.1 Acidobacteriota bacterium
TTATCTCTCAAACTGTCTACACTCTGAATAGGCAATTCAAAATCTTCATCCGGTGTTGGTCCGATTCCATGAAGCCAGAAATTCATCGCGCATAATCGTGTCACTTGATGAACAAGTTCAAACCCGCGTATTGCTTGAAGCCTTAAATGGTCGCTTTTTCTTTGATTGAGATTTTTGTTGTGCTTGAGAATGTAACGATGCGCTTCTAAAAGAAAACCGCCCGTTCCGCAGGCAGGATCGCAAATTGTTTCGCCGGATTGAGGACGTATGACTTCAACAATAGCTTGAATCAGCGGGCGAGGTGTAAAGTATTGCCCCGCGCCGCTTTTTGATTCCTGAGCGTTTTTTTGCAACAGACCTTCATAGGCATCGCCTTTGACATCATCGGTCATCTCGCCCCAATGCTCTTGGTCAATCAACTCGATCAATCGTCGCAATTTTGCGGGGTCTTGTATTTTATTATATGCCTTATGAAAAATTACGCCGAGCATTCCGCCTTGCTTGCCAAGCGCGTCAAGCGTGTTCTGATAATGCTTCTCCAGTTCATCCTTACTTTCGCAAGAGAGCAGACTTGCCCAGTTGTAGATTTCAGGTATCAACGACTTTTTGCCAGAATGCGATAGACTGTTTTCATCTGACATCTTGAGAAAAATCAAATAGGTCAGTTGCTCCAAGTAGTCCGAGTACACAACCCCATCATCACGAAGCAGATTGCAATATCCCCAAAGTTTTTGAACAAGTGCTGCCGATTCTTTAGACATAATTAAATTTCCTCTGCTAAATCAACTGAATCCATCCATTCGCGCCCCTTTTGCCTAAATCCTAAAACGATTGCCTTAGCGAATGCAGAAAACTCTGCTCCCTTTTTAGTCAATCGGGATAGTTTTATCATCACCTTCCCTATGGCATATCCAGCATTAGCGTCGCCGTTAAGATAGTCCTCGAAGTAATAATCCCCTTCATCAATCAACTCTTTGATTTGAGTATATACTTTTTGACGTTCTTCTTTAACGTCTCTCTCGTTCAGATTGTAAAAACCAATTGAAGAATCTGCTCGCTTGAATGCCAATGGTTTTTGGTCTTTGTCATATTTTGGTATGACTCTACCATCATCCGAAAACCATAACAAAGCAACATCAGAGAGTTTGCAAGGGTCGAGCAGCAAGGGCAATTCTTGTTTGCAGTTCCCGCCTTCAACACAAACCCTCTGAGTTTCATCTTCAAGAGGAAAATAATCACCTTTGCCGCCGACTTCACCAGTCTCTCTATCTGCTCTTCTTGAATTGCAAAAGGTGCAACTGAGCCTGTAATTCGTATGTTCAAACGCTAACCACCAATAACCCTTATGAGGTGGATCTGAATTACGGACATTATTTTTAGGGCGATAATGATCCACGGCACGATCAGATCTGTCTTCACGAGCTTCGCAATACCAACACTTTTTCTCCGAAAGTTTTTCGAGCTTGGGTTTCAAAACCGACCAGATTGTAGATTTGCTATTGATGTAATTGGAACGCTCCACACCTTCTGCTTTTTGGCGTGTTTCATCCAACGCATCCTGAGCATCTTGTTTCCAATCCTCATCAACTTCAAGCCTCTCGATGTTGATATGCCTCATAACTCTACTTTATTCCCTCGTTCAGCTTTCATTTGCTCAGCAAGCTTTGCCGCAAGCTCTTGAGCTTTTTTCTTTCGGGTTGTGATTTGCTCCGCTGTAAGAACTATTTCATTGATTTCGTTTTCGACTTCGTACTTTGTCATCTCACGGACAAAGATTTTGTAATAGTCATCTCGCACAACATTGGTGAAATCCAGTTCGCCAATTTCTTTATTCAATTGCTCAAGCTCTTGCTTCTCTCCATCAGTCAAATCTTCTTTAATGGCAAGTCTACGTTTCATGTCGAGTAGTTCGAGGGTAGGTTTATCCAAAGCAGAGCGGAAGCCAAACATATCGCTCGTTAAAATCCCTTCGTAACCCATTCCTCGCGGGTCGCGTTCAGGAATTTCAGCATAACAGTGTCCTGTTTCGTCATCGCGTTTGAGGATTTGAATTTGCTCTTTCTTCAAACCTGCGATTACAAGCGGGTCGTGAGTAGACATAACGATGTGTCGGGTATCTTGGTCAGGGCTTTTTATGTCACTCTCTTCGTCATCCACAATCTTTTTCAAAAGTTCTAAATATTCCGTACTCCAAAACGGATTCAAATGTGTGTCCGGCTCATCCAGCAAAATCAAAGACTCTTTTTCTTTCGTGAATCTGAGCAATCCGAGAACCATCAAAAGTTGTTGTTCGCCTTCGCTCAATTCTCTAAAAGTCAAAGTGCCATTATGATTGCGAATTCGCACTTTGATTTGCACATCCTGAATTACTTCTGAAAGATTGGTGCTTTCAAGGCTGGCAAAAAAAATCGCTCGGCGTTTCGTAATCTTGTGCGAGAGTCGAGAGCGATTTGGGAAGAGTTCGAAGCGGCAGCGACAGCAGCGAGCGCAAGGCGGCGGTGGTGGCAGCGTCGCGCTACATCGAAAACCATCGGCAGTATCTGGACTATCGAGGGGCGCTAGAAAAGGGCTTGCCAATCGGCAGCGGCGAGGTTGAGAGCGGTCATCGAGTGGTAGTGCAAAAGCGTTTGAAAATCAGTGGAGCGTGGTGGAATCCCAAGCAAGCTGAGAAGATGTTGGCGTTGCAGGAATGCCGAGCCAACGGTGAATGGGAAGCCTACTGGAAAAAGCAATGTCAAGTCTGTATGTGAAGGACTCCTAATCATGCCACACATTTAATCGCACCCGTTTTGCCAAGTGGCTATGGGATTGCCTGCACATTTGTGGTGCAAGTATGCTTGTATTGCGTTACGTAAATTCTTGAATTCCTTCTGTGCTCTCAAGATAAATAGGTTTTCGTCATCGCAAGTTTTTGCTTCACTTTGCAGATAATTCACAGAATTTTTATCAAGTAAGTAGGCAGGGTATCACTGGGTTAATCAAAAAGACAATGGCTCTGCTAATAACAGCGCCATTCTTTTCATGCTTTTAAAATTTGAAGCTTAATTGAACTGTTTTGGAGGGTTACAAATCTCACAAACTTTCTGACAAAGTCTTGGCAATAGCCGATGTCTGTTTTTTATCCAGCGATGACACGACAAACAAATCTACGCCTGATTTGGAAAAGGAAGCGATTTCGTAGCCTTCTCTCTTCAACATCACCAATTCGTCAGCAATCATATTGGCGTCGTGCAGACGCATAAATATAGACAGAGGTTTTTGATTTTCGCATTGGAAAATCAGATGCAGAATTTTGACTCCGTTGATGCGACAAAACCTTGCGCGAGCCTGCGAGAAACCGTATGCCGAAAAATCCGGGGTCTTGTTAAACTTGCCATTCTCGGCGCAGAGTTTATCTATTTGCTCCATGTTGCTGACCGATTTGCTTAAGTTATCCAGTCTTTCGAGTGTGCAATGGTCTGCGTGATCTTCGACAACGTCGGCGTAAACTTTCTCGTTGATGCCGTCACGCAGCAAAAAGAAAGCGGCGACGATGGCAATCACAAAAACCGCTGCAATACGACGGAAAGCAGGACGCTTGAGCCAACTTTGCATCCAGTAAATCCGCCCCTGATTTTGTTCCTGATGCGAAGTTGCAGATTGCTCACGAATCGCTACAAGAATATTTTCGCGCAGATTGGCATGATCGTCGGTCTCTGATTTGGCAAACTGTTTCAGCGTCTGATCCTGTTTGAGGAAGTAATCGAGAAGACTGGTACAAGAAGGGCAGGCTTCGAGATGCTGTTGCGCTTCGAGCCTGTTACGAGCGTCCAACTCGTTGTCTATGTATAACTGAATAAGTTCTTTTGCTTCTGAACAGTTCATCATCTCTTAAACCTTGTGCTTGATCCTAGTATGGGTCAGAACCGCCTGCGATAGCGGGCGGGTTCTTGTAGGGCAAACACCCGCCTGCTACCGCAGGCGGTTCTGACTTTTTCAAGCCGAGTTACTCAATCCGCCGATCCCGCTCGTCAATACAATCTTGCGAAGGTCGCGGCGGGCGC
>JANMSG010000244.1:0-2452 GCA_031389065.1 Acidobacteriota bacterium
TTGGTTCCAGTCAAGCGCAGACTGGACAGTCTACGCTACATCGCCTGCTCCTCACGAATCATCCAAGAATACTATATGTCCAGCCTTCTCGATTATTACATACGACCGATTTCTCTCGAGGATGAGCCTTTTCTTTGGGAGATGCTTTATCAGGCGATCTTCGTCCCCGAAGGCCACCTTGCGCCCTCTCGTGAAATTATAAACTCTCCTGACCTTGCCAGATATGTCTTGAATTGGGGACAACCAGGTGATGTAGGGTTACTCGCCATAGAGACCTCTACTCAACAATCGTTGGGAGCCGTCTGGCTTCGACTCTTCAGCAAATCCAACCGAGGGTATGGTTATATTAATGACGACACACCGGAATTGAGTATTGCGCTGATGCCCGCCTACAGAAGTCAAGGTATCGGAACAGTGTTATTATCCGCCTTGTTTGCAACCGCACAAAACAGCTACAAAGCAATCTCGCTGAGTGTATCTGCGAACAATCCTGCCGCGAGACTCTATCAGCGCCTGGGTTTTGAAATTGTCAAAAAGGTAGACGCTTCGTTGACAATGATAAAGACGCTTGGTTGAGAATCAGGTCATTGAGGAGCGGTCTGTACTGCGAGCATTGGCGGTCAACGGAGGCTTCTCAACAAATCTCATTTTATTTGCAACTCCGTGTTGTTGGTTAGAACGATCATGATGGAAATCTAATCCCGTTTACAAAACTAGCGAGTGACTGCGATACTTTTGTTTTGCAATTTGTAGCGAAAGCCATACGCTTTCGCTACATTTATTTTGGTAGGAGATGGGTTATGGCAAAAGTTGAAATCGTCGCCGTTGTTTTGACGATTAGCGATAAAGCATCGCGCGGCGAACGCGAAGATAAATCCGGTCCGGCAGTTGTCGCCGAACTGGAAAAACTTGGGGCGCGCATCTTTGCGACGGAAATTCTTTCCGATGACCGCGCCTTGATTGCCTCACGCCTCAGACAGTACGCAGATGGCAACCAAGTCAATCTGATCTGCACAACTGGCGGAACGGGATTTGCGCCGCGAGACAATACGCCGGAAGCTACCAGAGATGTCATAGAGAAAGAGGCTCCGGGACTGGCAGAACTCATGCGACTTCGCAGTCTCGATTCCACCCCCCTTGCGCCGCTTTCGCGCGCTGTCTGCGGCATTCGCGGACACACGTTGATCATCAATTTACCCGGCAGCCTGCGCGGCTCGGTTGAAAACTTCACGGCGATTCGCAGCAACATTCCGCACGCCATCGGATTGCTCTCCGACCAATCTCCGAAATGTGCGATGTAATGCGCTGTCCTTCGTCCTTCGTCCCTAGTCCTTAGCAGATATTCGACGACAAAGTCTGTTGCTTATTTGCCAACCGCTGGGAATTGATGGCTAAAGCTTAGTGATCGAAGATTGATTTCAAACGAAGGACTAGGGACGAAGGGCTAAGGACTAAAAAGCATGACGAGAGACTCTCTGGTAAGAGCAACTGCCGCAGATGATCAAATTCGGTGTATCGCGGCGATCACCACGAATCTTGTAGGCGAAGCCTGTCGCCGCCATCGCACATTTCCTACCGCTTCGGTGGCGCTTGGTCGCGCGCTGACGGGCACCTTGATTTTAGGCGCATCGTTCAAGGATTTGGAACGCATCACGGTGCGTTTCGATTGTGAGGGTCCGATTGGTCAGATCATCGCGCAAGCCGATGCGCACGGAAACGCGCGCGGCTATGTTACCAATCCGGAAGCCGATACAACCGTGATGAATGCGCTGGGCAAATTCGATGTGCGCGCCATCGTCGGCGGCGGCACTCTCTATGTTCAACGCGAAGTCGGCGTTGAGATAGGCTTATCGAAGGAGCCTTATATTGGCTCTGTGCCAATTGTTTCGGGCGAGATCGGCGAGGACTTCGCTTACTATCTGGCACAGTCCGAGCAGATTAATTCAGCTGTCGGTTTGGGCGTTTTGATGAAGATAGATTCGCCAGGCGAATCGCCTCAAACGGTTTCGCCCGAATTCGCCCTTAATCATTTGCGGGTTGCTGCGGCAGGCGGATTCATCATTCAGATGATGCCAGACACTCCCGGCGAAGTGATTGCCCAGCTTGAGCAGAGGTTGCTAACCATACCCAACCCTACAGAGATGGTGAAGGCGGGTATGTCGGCAACGGAAATGCTACAGACCGCTGTAGGTGATTTGGGTTTGACTGTGCTTGACGAAAGAGAGCCGCTTTTTCAATGCAAGTGTTCAGTAGAACGAGCGCGAAAAATCATCGCTTCAGTCGGGCGCGAAGAGATTAAAGATATGTTAGAAAAAGACAACGGCGCGGAGTTAATATGTCACTATTGCAACGAAGCTTACCAAATCAGTGGCGATGAGTTGAAAGAGATGCTAGTCGAATAGGATTGTGAGGCGGTCTTTGACCTGCGTAATTTGCGATAGATCGCCAAACG
>JANMSG010000304.1:0-6439 GCA_031389065.1 Acidobacteriota bacterium
GTGCCATCTGGCAGAATAGCTGATTCATCAAATACAGTACGTTCCAGCTCAACGGAGTGGAGATTAGCGCCCCGCAACGTCGCGCCACTAAGATTGACAGAACCCATCTTTGCACGACTGAGATTAGCGTTATTCAGATTCGTGTGGCTAAAATTGGCTTCAAACATATTTGCGTTACTGAGATTTGCCTGTACTAAATTCGCACCCTTGAGTTCCGCCATCCGCATATCAACATCACCAAGAATGCCTCCGTTCTTACAGCTTTCGAACAATTTTATGGGCGCGACTTTTCCAAGAAGGATTCTCATCGGCTGGCTTCTGCTATGTGCGCTCGCCCTGCTGCCTTTACATCCAGCCGTTCAAGCCGAACGGTTGCCGGTTAAGACCTACACGATTGCCGACGGGCTGGCGCGCGACAACATCAATCGGATTGTACGCGACTCGAGGGGCTTTCTGTGGTTTTGCACGGGAGAAGGCTTGTCGCGCTTTGACGGCTACAGATTCACAAACTATGGCGTCGATCAAGGGCTATCGAACCGTATCATTAATGATTTGCTCGAAACCCGCAGCGGCGATTACTGGGTTGCTACTGCCAACGGCATCTGCCGCTTCAATCCCAAAGGCAAATCTGCCCATGTAAAAAGTAATGGTGCATCAGACGCCGAACAGATGTTCGTGGCTTATTTCCCGGAAGCAGAGAGAGCGCGCTGGGCCTTAGACCTTTACGAAGACAGCGCTGGGGATATCTGGTGCGCCACCCAAGGCGGGCTGTATCGCCTGGAACAGCTTAATAATCAATGGTCGTTTCGTTTCGTAGACATAGGCATACAAGCAACCAATGTCTATGACGAAAACCTCATTGTCTATACAGTATTGGAAGACGACCGGGGTGTACTATGGATCGGCTCTCACAGCGGAATAATCAGGCGCTGGCCGGACGGGCGCGTCGAGCGTTACACAACCAGGAACGGTCTTCCTCAGAATGCTGTGTTACGCCTACTAAAAGACAACAAGGGACAAATATGGGCAGGGGCTCTAAAGTTATGTCGCCTCGTTTCCGACCCGCACCCTGAGCGCCAAATTGTAGATCGCCTATTTACGAAAAAAGACGGCTTGCTTAGCGAGTCTATCACCTCCTTTTATCAATCCTCAGATGGAAAGCTTTGGATTGGAACGAATGGAGGATTGAGCGAATTGGTTAGCGACGGCCGAGGCGGCGAGAAATTCCGCACCTATACGACAGCCAATGGATTATCATCTGACTGGATTATTGCCTTAGCCGAAGATCACGACGGAAATCTATGGGCGGCAGTTGCCGGCAAAGGCGCCATGAAAATCAGCCGGAGCGGATTTGTCACCTACACAGCCTCTGATGGAATCCAATCTTCCATCCTCTACAGCATCTTCAAAGACCAGGCAGGCAATCTCTGTCTTTTCGGAGGCGAGCTCGAAAACAAGGTAATTGAGTGGTTCGACGGCAAACGATTCCATTCTGTTCGTCCAAAAGTAAATAGTCGTCTCAAGAATTGGAGCTGGGGCTCGCACCAGAATTCCTTTCAGGACCGTGCAGGTGAGTGGTGGGTTACAACCGGCGAGGGCTTGTACCGCTATCCAAAAGTGAGTGTTGAGCAATTGGCTCAAACGCCACCCAAAGCTGTCTATACAACAAAAAACGGACTGCCCGCAAATGAGATATTCCGGCTGTTTGAAGATTCGCGCGGTGATCTATGGATTGGCTCATTTGGCTCAACAGCGATTTCGCGATGGGAACGAGCAACGGAGACGATTCACAATTACCCGTCCGGCAATGGCATACTTTTTGGAGTGCCGTCAGCGTTTTACGAAGACCGAGAGGGAAACGTCTGGATCGCTGTTTATACCTTTGCCGGACTCCACCCCAATGGACTGATTCGATACTCCTCGGGTCACACCACTTCCTTCGCCTTAAGCGAAGGCCTGCCGTCCGGCTTCATCTTCAGAATTTATGGCGATAGCACAGGTCGTATGTGGCTTGCCACATCCCAGAATGGGCTTGTCCGCGTCGAGGATCCCTTGAGCCAGCGGCCGCAGTTTGTCACCTACACGACAGCTCAGGGGCTATCAAGCAACGACGTGTTGGACATCGTGGAGGATCGTTGGGGTCGCCTCTATCTGGCTACGGGTCGCGGCGTTGACCGGCTAGAAGTTGAGACCGGGCGCGTACGTCATTATACGGTCGCCGAAGGCTTGCCCAACAACGAAATCTACACAACCTTCCGTGACAGCGATGGCGCTCTATGGTTTGCTGCTTTTCAGGGTGGACTCGCACGGCTTGTGCCGGAGCCTGATCCGCCCAGGCAACCGCCACCGATCTTCATTAGCGGCCTTCGCATAGGAGGTGTCACGCAGAGGCTATCGGAACTGGGCGAAACGGAAGTCAACATTACAGGGCTTAGCGCAAACCAAAATCAGCTTCAGATTGACTTTTTCGGTTTGAACCTGGCAGCGGGCGAATCGCTGCGCTATCAGTACAGACTCGAAGGCTCTGGCGAAGGTTGGAGCGAACCTGCGGACCTGCGCACGGCTAACTATCCAGGACTTACGCCCGGAACCTATCGCTTCCTGGTTCGCGCTGTGATCGCAGATGGCACGATGAGTGAAAGACCTGCCGTTGTTTCTTTCACCATCATTCCGCCATTGTGGCAGCGCTGGTGGTTCGTCACGCTCGCCGCCCTCGCGGTAGGATTTCTCGCTTATACTTTCTATCGCTATCGCCTCCGTCGCTTGCTCGAAATCGAGCGCGTGCGCACGCGTATCGCCACAGACCTCCACGACGACATCGGCTCGAACCTCTCACTCATTGCCATGGTCAGCGAAGTCGCGCAACAGCAGGTCAATCAAGACAACTCCTCCATCACCGATCAGCTTTCGCTGATGTCACGCACCTCGCGACAGTCCGTAGACGCCATGAGCGACATCGTCTGGGCAGTCAATCCCAAACGCGACCACCTGCACGATCTGGCGGAAAGGATGCTGCGTTTTGCCAGCGACACCTTCGCCGCTAGAGACATAGAATTTGAATTTCAGGCACCCGACGAGAAGCAGGATATGCGACTCGGCACGGAGATTCGTCGCGAGGTCTATCTGATCTTCAAAGAGAGCGTCAACAATATCGCCAAGCATTCCGAGTGCCGCAAAGCGGAAATAATATTGAGCCCGCATCACGGAGTTTTACGTCTCCAGATCAGCGATAACGGCAAAGGCTTTGAGGTAACAAACTCTACGAATGGCTATGGCGGCAATGGCTTGCGAAGTATCCGACAAAGAGCGGAAACTTTGCGCGGCAAACTGGAAATCGAATCGCAAAAGGGCGTCGGAACAACCCTCAGGCTTAAAGTCCCGCTACGTCGCAAGTATTAATTTTTATCGGTTGAATCACCAGGACAGCGGACTCCTTACCCGTATGTCCACGGCAAAAAACCTCTACGTATGCTCTGCCACCACCGCGTTGAGTGAATATTCAGAGTGCACCCAACTCAAAATAAGCTGGTTCGCCACAGTAGCGTTTGTAACATTTTTGTGCTTTGCATTTTTAACTCAGTCGCTGTCTCTCGCCACAGGTAGCCTGCTCAAAAAAATGAGTTTAAAAGAATCTCCGGGCTATGAATTCTCATAGTGAGCAGAGTGGAAAGTCTAAGAACCGACAAAGCGTCCATACCGCTTGGCTTGCCTACCTCTTAAAAAAACTGGTTTTTGCTGGCATTTTTTGTGTTTTTTGACGAGCGAAAGCTTTTTCTATTTTTATTTCGTTGCTAGGAATCTACAGGGTGACGCAATCAGCCGAAATGTAGATGATGCTGGTGTAGCAATTGACAAGAAAATTTGCAGAGAAGGGCGCGCGACGAGCGCAATTTGAATGACGCGCAAGGCGGCGCTCCAATAAAGATTAACCGGCGATCGCGTCAAGGAGCGGTTGCCATAAGCTGAAGGAGAAAGAAAACAATGAAAAGCAAACGGTTTTTGATAATGGTGACGTTACTACTCACCACGATGGCGCTGCCGGCTGCGGCACGTTTACAGGATCGTGGAGGCCAAACGCTGGCACCTCCCGTCAACCTTCCCTGCACGGTACAGATAAGCCTGATCGGGCAGGATCTCTATCACATTAAAGCAACGGCAACCAACAACACAGGCGTCTGGCTTCCACAGGGCAAGAAGATTTCCTGGAAGGACAGTATGGGTCATCAAGGATCACTGACGCTTGATGTGATGGTGCCGCCAGGTGGACAGTTCAAAGTCCACGAAGTGGATATGATGTACCTCATCGCAAACGGCCCGCCAAAACCTCCGGCAGTGACGTACCAGGCATGGTTTTTGAAGTAGTTCGAAGGCTAATTTTCAAATCTAAAATGATAAAGGAGAAACTAAAATGAGAAAGATATTTACAATCACCAGCAGTTTATTATTTGCCGCAGCGATCATGCTGGCAGGCGTGGCAAAGGCTCAAAATTCGGGCGGCACCGTGGCTCCCACACAGACCCGACCCGGCACCATCAAGCAAGTAACCAAGGTTGCGCTTCCCTGTACGGTGAAGGCTACCCAACTCAGTGGTAACAATTACAGTGTCAAGTTGGAAGCAACCAACAACACAGGCGCCTGGCTGCAGCAGGGCAAGAAGATTTACTTCACCTTCGGTCCAGGCAGCACGCAGTCAATGACCCTCGGGGGTATGGTGCCGGATTCAAGCGCCTTCACTTTGAAGACGTTTAGTTACACCGCGAATCCTTACACCCCGCAGTCACAGGGTTGTACAGCTTACTACAACAAATAACGCGACCTTCCGCTTGCTTCCGGTGGCACTCGTCAACTCGAGAGTTGCCGGAAGTTAAGTCGGTAAAAGGTGTGAACAAGAAAAATATTGACCCATCACAACAGCCGTTGCGCAAGGCGATAGCAAGCAAAACAGACAAGGAGAAATGACCATGAAAGGCAAGAGATTTTCAATCAGAAATTTACTATTGCTGGCTATCGCGCTGCTCGTGCCGACGATAGCCCAAGCGCAAAGTGGCGAGGCCAAAGCGCCCAGCCCAAACCCGTCGAATATTCCCTGTTCGATTATCGAGACTCGCGAGATCGTCAGTAGCAAGTTGGTTGATAAGTACCACGTGATATCGGTGAACACCACAAGCGCTCCACTACAAAGCGGGCAGATTATCGTGTGGAAGATTTATGGCGACAATCATTATGCAGATGGCACACAGAAGTCCGTGCCGCTAAAGAAGGTGATTACCAGGGGCGCAAATTTTACTGTATCGGCTTGGAGCCTCGCAGTCGCTTTGAATCAGCCTTTTCAGACACAACGGTTGACCTGCCAAGCCCTTGTGAAACCCGATTCATCCGACATTACCCTGCAGTAATTGCCTGGACAGCCGCAATACGAAATCCACAGAGCAAGATAGGGTGCCTCTTTTCATTGAGGCTCCGCTTCGCACCAGGATATCGCTGTGCTTGCCTGAGGGAGGGACGGAGATGATACAGAGAAAGCAGATCAAGAATAAGCCAATCTGCGAAGCGGGTCACAAGCCTATAGACACATGGTTGACCAAAGTATGTGGCGCAATTCTTTTGAGCCTCTTTCTCGTTTGCTTCGGAAATTGCCACAGCGCATTGGCGCAAACCAACACGCCGACGCTTGCCAACCTCAGCCCGAACTCAACAACGGCCGGCAGCCCTGCATTCACCTTGACCCTTACGGGCGCAAACTTCAATCAGTCAACCATCGCGCGATGGAATGGCGCAGACCAACCGACGACTTACCTCTCGCCCAATCAGTTGACCGCAGAGATTTCGGCGATCAATATTGCAGCGCCCGGCATCGCAAAAATTGCGGCATTCAATCCCGGCGCAGGTGGCGGCTTGTCAAACGCGCTCACCTTCACCATCACGCAAGCAGCAAGCCCAAAGCCAACGATCAACAGCTTGAGCCCAAATTCAGCAACCGCAGGCGGCCACGCTTTCACCTTGACGGTCAACGGTACAAACTTCAATCGCAACTCGACCGTGAAATGGAACGGCGTGAATCAGTCAACCGTTGTCATTTCCGCAACCCAACTCAAAGCCGAAATCTCATCTTTAAACATCACCGCGCCAGGCACGGCAAGCGTGAGAGTCTTCAACCTTGAGAGCGGCTCGTCAAATGCGCTGCCATTCACCATCAGCCAGGTCAATGCGCCCGCCACGCCTGCGCCCGCAATCAGCAGCATAAATCCCGGCTCGGCTCCGGCCGGGAGTCCTGGCTTGAGCATCGCCATCAGCGGCGCAAACTTCATAGAGTCTTCCATCGTGCGTTGGAACGGCGCAGCCCGAGCGACCAGTTTTATATCGTCAAATCAATTGACGGCAGGCATCCAGACTTCTGATCTCACGTCTGCTGGCGCGACAAGCATCACCGTGATGAATC
>JANMSG010000317.1:0-2537 GCA_031389065.1 Acidobacteriota bacterium
CTCCACAGCTTCCCGTGTCTGCCTGTAAGCGGCTAGATAAAACTGTGAGGCTTGCCATCAATGTGATGAGTAGAAGAGCGCGAAGAACGATTGAACGATTGAGTGTCATAGATAATCTCCTTGAGATAGATGGAATTGAAAGGCGAGATAGTCTTACTGTCTGCGAAAGTGTTGTCAATCAAACTCTACAACCCTGCCTGGTGAAGCACAGCTATGCCTATTTCAAGCGTTTGGCACGTTGGGCAAGTCCATACACCCCGAAACGCTCGCATGCCAAATAGACGCTATTTCCCCGCGCCTGTGTCCGATCTGCAGAGTGAGCAATTAACAATTAAGGGGCGCGCCCGTCCTCATTCAAAGGTTATTGATTCATTCACAAAAGAGAGAATCCAGGCTTTTGCTTCTTCGGCAGAGCGAAAGACACTGGTCTGCCATCCTGTCGCTTCGGCTAACATCTCCCACATTCTTGCCATCCCAAACACAAAATCTTTCGAGCCGTACACTGCGACGATCAATTGAGGATTCATCTTCGATGCATTGACGTGTATAGCTGCCAGCCGTTGGAGTTGAGTATAATCAGCATCGCTATCCTCTACTTGTGAATAGTCTGCCAGCCAGTAGCGACAGGATAAAAACTCTTGAGCATATCGGTTGAAGAAATCAATGTTTGCAGCCAAAAGCTCTTGAGTGGCAAGGTTTCCTTGCGCAATCAACACTACCCCCAAACCGCCGTCTGCGATTTTTATGGAAACAGGCATGACAGGTTTCCTCTTTGATGGTCAAAGCAAACAGCAACTGACTCCTGATTAATGGTATTACGGTCAACTTTTACAGCGATGGTACCGACTTCGACTTCACTCACCAAGTGCTTCTATAACGAGGCCTAAGAGTTCACCTGGCGTAAAAGGCTTCGCCAACTCATAGTTCGCTCCTAATGACTTGGCCATTTTTAAATAGCTCCCTGGTTGAGCAGCCTGCGCCCCCGATATGGCAATAATGGGCATCTTGGGGTGAAGAGTGCGTACCTCCCGGATCAACTCCATCCCCTCTTTTTCCGGCATCACGAGGTCGGTTATGAGCAGGTCGGGTACGAATTGCCCCAGAAGTTGGCTCGCCTCCTTGCCGTTGCGCGCCTCCCAAACAACATAGCCCTCCTGTCTCAGGATGATGGTGATGAGATTACGAAGTGAGTCTTCATCTTCGGTTACGAGAATATTCTGCATTGATATTGTCCACACCCTTAATCGTTAGAATTATAAAGCACTGAGAGAAGTGAATCGTGAAGGAGTTCTATTCTCTGACAGGGGCGAAATCAATTAAGCTCTAGAGTACCACGTTATGAAGCACAGTATAGCCTATTTAAGGCGTTGGGAGTTGAAGCGAGTCGTAACACCCTCGAATGCGCACAGGGCTTTATTTCGCGTTTTGTTGGATAGAGGCGCTCTTATTTCGCACAAAAATGCGATTGATTTTCGCTAGGTGCTGTGGTTTAGATCGCTGCCCAAACAGATACCACAAAGAAATTTCTCGCAATCAGCGGTTTCGGTCATCTTGATGTTGGCCTCTGGTTTGCACCCTAACAGGTGGGACATATACCTATCCCAAAGGAGTATATTGATAAATCTAATTGGAACCCTGCAACAGGAAGGCTATCCCAGTTTACCCAAACTGAATGTCCTGCTCTGTGAAACCACCAGCCCCCAAACTGGACAGGTCCATCATTCCGGCATCTTTAATATCGCAAAAGAACAGTCCATCAAATCAACTGCCGGCACCCTGGTTTTCCCCGGAAATCGGAACGCTGATATTGTCATCAGGTCTTCCGTTCTTAAAGGCGAAAGGCGCGAAATTTTCTTTTCGGTAATTGGAGAATTTTATTAAAGCGAATCACTTATTTCTGTGTGTCGTTGTAGTGTCATTGGCAGGCGCAAGGTTTTAGCGAGCCTTGCGCCTTTTTTTGTTTTGAGTGAGAGTTTCGCTCTGTTGACAAACAATTGCTGGCTTGTTTTCATCAACAGGCAATTGAACCCCTGTCTTCGCCAGCACACCAGGCAAGCCAAACTTTCTAATATGGGTAGCCATTCCAAACATGATTTCACTCCTTCCTTATCAGTGACCTTGATGTTGTGAGCGCAGATCAACGCGGCGTTCTGCTTCAGCCCAAACCGCGCCCATTGCCTCCTTGTCCCAGTCTAAAGCCGCCCGGACAGCCGCATCGTATAGCTCGGCATCGCCCATCACGCCGTAAACAGCTTTGATTGCTGCAACCGCATCCTCGAAACTCCTTGAGGCAAACACCTGTTTGTAGCCCTCGACAATGACTTCGTGTCGTCTTTGCGCGTCTGGCTGATTCTCCTGTTTCTTCTGATACTCGCCCGTCAATTTCGCTTCAATGTTAGGGCTATTGCAAAGTCAGGGTTTGGAGCGCAAAAGCAAATTTAATGCGACTTGTGGTTGCGCATCGTAAGTTCTTCGCGCCGCTGGCAGGTTGGTCAAACCTGCTTGCTGCACCATACCAATCACCACATTGTTGAGGA
>JANMSG010000325.1:0-5349 GCA_031389065.1 Acidobacteriota bacterium
AACATCGGCCAATAAATATACTTGCGATTTTTTGCCGGAATTTTTTCAAAAGGATGAGTCATAAGCTTCTCTCCCTGAGTGAATCGTTGAACTGCTTGAGCCAATTATTCGGCGTTGATTGATGCTTTTGTTTTTTCTTCCTTGAACGATTCGCGCGGTTTGAGCCCGAAAAGGGAGAACATTTTCAGGTCTTCGTCGAAAGCAGGATTTGGCGTCGTGAGCAATTTCTCTCCCGCAAAAATAGAGTTCGCGCCCGCTAAAAAGCAGAGTGCCTGTTCGGCATGAGAGAATTCTTTTCTGCCCGCGGAAAGGCGCACCATGGCTTTTGGCATCAGGATTCTGGCGACCCCAATCATACGAACCATGTCCCATATATCTACTTCGGCTTGATTTTCGAGCGGCGTGCCTTTGACGCGAACCAGCGCGTTGATCGGTACGGATTCGGGGTGCTGCGGCTGATTGGCTAAGGTATGAAGCAAGCCTATGCGGTCTTCGTGAGTTTCGCCGAGCCCGATGATGCCGCCGCAACAGACGGAGATTCCAGCCTTCCTGACATGTTCGAGGGTCTGCAAACGGTCATCATATTTTCTCGTCGTAATGATTTGGTCGTAAAACTCTTCTGAAGAATCAAGGTTGTGGTTGTAGGCATACAGTCCAGCCGCGCTCAAGCGTTGGGCCTGCTCTTGGGTGAGCATCCCTAGAGTGCTACAGACTTCCAGCCCCAATTCGTTGACGCCTTTGACCATCTCTAACACTTCATCGAAATCTTGATTGTCTTTGACTTCTCGCCAGGCGGCTCCCATGCAAAAGCGCGTAGAGCCTGCGTCCTTCGCCTGGCGCGCATAATCGAGCACTGCATCTTTTTTCATTAAGCCTTGCGCTTGAACGCCCGTGTTGTAGCGCGCTGCTTGCGGGCAATAGGCACAATCTTCCGGACAACCGCCGGTCTTTATCGAAAGCAGCGTACAAACCTGCACTTCTGATTCCGTGTGATATTGCCTGTGAACCGTCGCGGCTTGATAAATCAAATCAAGCACAGGCGTGTTGTATAAAGCTTCGATCTCTTCTTTTGCCCAATTATGTTTTGTCTTATTCATTTTGGTAGTCATCAATTTTAGATATGTTTGAGAAGGCGAATGGGAAGTACCGTAGCCTGTCCAGCCTGCGGCTGATCATTTCCATAACGAATGTTGAAAGAAACAATAGACTCTCTATCGAAACAGCCGCAGCCTGGACAGGCTACGGTACAATTAGGCGTCAACCTCGAACTAAACTACTTCTCAAATCCTTGCGCTCATGCGCCTATTGCCTTACTTGCTGTTTTCTCAATCGCCTTTGTACCAGAATTTTGTTTTTGCCGCCCACTCGCTCCTGGGATAATTTTTGTGCAGCAGATCATAAGCCATCTTGGAAAATCTGCCCGTCTCTTTGCTTGTGCAGCCGTAGCGCGTTGATTTTACGGCAAGGTGCAGCATCTCAGCGCAACGCGGGTCTGTAGGTTTGAGCGTTACAAGGCGAACTGCTTGCGTACACAGGAAATTTGGCGCTGTACCCAGAGCCCGCAACCTCGCTGTCTCTTTGCTGGCGGTCGCTCGCTGTAGGGTACTGATAAAATCGGGGACTTTTAATTTGCCGTCTGTTTTATCCGGCGAATTGTCAGGGTCAATGACGCCATTCAATTTATCCGTACCGGCGATAAAATCAGCGCACCACCAGTTATCTCTATAGTTGTCTATTTCATTCAAAGGTGTTTGTCTGCCAACGCCCGAATCAACGTATGGCTCAACACCCGGATACTTGAGCAGGAAATATATCGCCGCAAATTTCTTATCGTTGCCGCTCGCCGCGACGATATAATCGTTGAGCGCGTCTTTTAAATCGGGCGCAAGGCTCTGCAACATCAACGCCAAGTCTTTACCGATGGCTTCATCATCAAGCAAAGCCGCTCTCGCCCAAGCCGCTTGCGCTACTTCGCGCCGCAGATACGCTGGCAGAGCTTTACTTGCTGTAGCATCTTTCAGAATGCTCAAAGGAATTTGTTGATTCAAAATCGCGCGCCCGTCCTCGTCAAACGCGACGCGACCCTTGGCGAACTCTTTTAACACTGCATCTTCGTTCATCTCCGAAGCGGTGGTAGGAATCTCTCTGCCGTCTGCGTTGTAAGAAAAGGCGGCGGGCGTGCGTTGCGCGTACTTCAAAAACTCGTCCAGGTTTTGAGCGATCTGCATTCTGAGGGACATGAAATAATTGATGGTTGAAGGCGGCATCGTCGCTTTGTTTTGCGCGAGCATTGCATTGAGCAGATTGCGCGCTTCGTCTTTTTTACCGGATTCAATCAACAAGCGCAGTTGATGAAAAGCTACGCTTGCAAAAGCAGGCGAATCGGATTTTACTTTTGCTGCTGCTGCAAGTAAATCACCGACTCGGGCATTCGTCGCATCAACTTTTGATATTGCGGCAACGAGCCAGGCAAGCGAAGCGGTTTTTGTCCATTTCTGCAAAGCGTAATCGAGCGCGGCTTTGTCCTGCACTTGAAAGACCATCACCCAATCGGTCAAATCATCGGCGCGTTCGGCGGTCGGAAGGTTGGCGAATTTTCTTTCCGTCTCTTCATCATCTTTGACGAATTTATTCATCAAAGCGGTGTAGTCCCAAACATCTTGACGGATGCTTGCTCCGGCATTTTTCTTCAAGACGGCTTGCGCGAGTTCGTGCAAATGCACTTGGGGGTGCAAACGAAAGCTGACGTAATTCAAAATGCGTTTGGTGTTGGCGTGATGGGCGCTCAAATTCGCATCACTCAAAATCCTTTTCAAACGCGCTTCAGCCTGACCTAATGTTGCCGCGTCAACTTTGCCTTCTTCGGCAACCAACATTCCTTTGCGAACCAGCGCCCGAGCTGCCAGGTATGGCGCGATGGTGCGATAAGGCGAATTTTTATCTGCGGCAATGCCTGAAAAAATCTTTTCTGCCTCGTCGAAATTTTGCGCATAGAAATTCGCCGCGGCGATTTGATAGGTTCTGTCGGCTTGAATGATTGGCGGCATACTTGCGCTGGCAGGCGCAGGAATTGTTTTGCCTTCGTCACAGTTTTTAAAAACCTGATCTTGAGCTTGCAACCACTCTTTGACCGGCGCGCTGTTTGCACCAAATTTGGCTATGCGTTGGTTGAGCGTATTGGTTGCGGATTTGAAAGCATCGTCAGGGCAGTTGAGATAATGCTGAAAACTATCCTTATCTGCGGCTCTTGACGTCATGGTTTCCGCAACAGTTGCGACTCCAGGCACTTTGCTTCTGGCTGCAATCCAGGTCTTCACCGGCTCGTTGCCACTTTCATCAAAGCTGTGTTCGAGCCGGTCTTTCCAAATCGAAGCGATAGCTTTTTGTTCGGCTTGGTCAAACCCCAGACCCGCATAATACCGATAGGCGACGTAGAGATAAGACCGCGCATAGGTCGGTTGAATAATGCCGAGTTGTCCCGCCGCGTATTTCTCCAAAGGGAAATCGGGGTGAACAGAGAAGGTGAAAACCGCTTCTTGAAAAACCGGACCACAGGCTTGTTGGGTCTGTGGGTTGTAACACAAAAGCGCAAGCATCAAGGCGATGAGCAAATAGATTCTACTCCACTTGGTTAGCAGCAAACTTTTCTTCCCTATCCACAAGAGATTCGTTTTTTTTATTGCCATTGTTTCACCTCTTGAATCATCCTTTGCGCCGCCTCTTCTGACCAGGCGCGCTCTGTGAAAATATAGACGCGGCGGCCGGATGGCAAGCGCGGCAAAGGCTCGTCGGTTGAAATGCCTAAACTCTGTTTGGCAATCGCGGGTAGAAAATCGCCGCCCGATTCCAAATGATTGACAATTTGTTTGGTGTCGGCACCCATGCGAAAGAGCATAGGCACGGCTTCATCCACTGGAAGATTGGTAATCCAACTATCGCCCAAACACCAGGAAGCAAGCGCAGTTATCGAAAGCGGCATGGTTTCGGGCAATTGCCTGCGCAACTGTGTAAGCAGGTCTGTGTAAAATTCGCGCTCGCTTTGTTTGGCGTCGAAATCAAGTTGCACGGCGGTGACTCGCGGATTGCGTAGCAATTGAAAAACGCTGGCGATGATTTTATCGCGTTGTTCGATAGAAAGCGCCGGCAGCGTTTGCCTGTCTGTTTCAATTCGCGTGACGGCTACCAGATAGGTGCCCTTGGGAATTTGCAAAGGTTGAAGCCTGGGACGAAGGGTCGCTTCGTTCTCTTTCAAGTGAATGGTCATTGCTAAAACCCCAACGCCCACTTCGCGTGTGTTGATGAAGTTTAAATCTTCAGGTCGCTCCCAAGCCCACAAAATAATCTTTGGCACGGTTCTCATTCGTTGAGCCGAAGTGACGGGTTGCTTCTGCGCTTGCAACTTGAAATAGATGTACAAGGCAAGGGTGCTTGGCAGAGCAAGTATCAGAGCGGCTATCAAAAGCTTTTTCTTATTCATAGGAGGTATATTTGAATCTTACGGCAAGAGGTAACATAAACATTGCGAGGCAACTAAGCAAAGCGACAAATAAAAAACTTTCGCCTTCAAACAATTTCTATGATTAAAAAGTGACTCTAAATTTGAGGTAAATTATTTGGCACGCTTGCGCAGCACTATAAAGAAAATTTTGGCAAACTTCCTGCTCCAGACCCTCTGAAAGGCATGCAGGGTTTTCCCGGAGAAAAACAGCAGCGCGCCTTGTTCGTTCATTTCGGTTTTCCGGGTAGATAGTGGAATCGAACAATAATCATTGCGATGACCGCTACTGTGCCGATTAACAATTCAAGCATAGAGATCCCCGGGCTGACCATCTTTCGCGCAATGAGAAAAATGATGACTTCGACAGCCGCACTCGTTCGATGAAAGACCAGTAATAATCCCAATTCTGCCGCAATCGCGATTAAGAGAATATTCTCAATCAGTTTTTGCAGAACGGAATATTCATCCAAAGGTTGCCAGAGCTTGGGGAAATCACGCACCAAAGTGTCGTATGTCGCAATGATAGCGGCAGCAAAGATGGCTACGGCGAGAAGCGATAAGAACAGATGAATGGTGTTGCCTACGTAGCGTTCGATATAACGTTCGATGGGGAATTCAGTGCCTGTGCGTGCCTCGGCTTTCCCTTCATTCTTCTTTTCAGCTTTTGTATCTTGTGATGTGCTGTTGGTGTGGTTTTCGGTCACACATTTCTCCCTTTGAGCATTTGTGAATAACCGGGATGATTACAAAGTGTAAAACTTTTTCTTGAAACTGACTAGAGGATCGTGAGAGATACTTTTCGGCAGCAGTTCGATGTAGAAAAATAAAAAGGCGCGAAGTGGTTGCATTTG
>JANMSG010000330.1:0-7869 GCA_031389065.1 Acidobacteriota bacterium
GAAACGCTTTTCGAGGCTGACAAGTAAGCCGTCATATTTGGTCTGGACGCTTGATTCAATGTTTACCACACTGTCAGGCCCATTAACGACAGGATTGAAAACCGTGCCGATTCTACGACCGATGATGAAGTGTGTGCCGAAATTATGGATATAATCCACACGTGCTACGAGGTCTTCGGTCAACTCTTGTTGTACGCCAAGATTCATGTGCTGCACCATAGGATTTTGCAAACTATTGTCTATGATGTTAATGCCGCCAGCACCCGCACCGGGAAGTATAAATCCGGTAAACGGATTTTGAATGTTTGGCGCAAAAGGCGGGAAGCGACCCGTGTTCGGGTCAAGAAAGAAGACATTGCCGGCGCGCACTTCAATTGCAAGGGCTCGTCCGTCAAGCCCACGTTCAAGCGATTGCACTTCCAGCGTGATGCGGTCGTAATAAATGCCATAGCCGCCGTGAATGCTTGTACGACTATTTTTGGTTGACCAGTTAAAGCCGACGCGCGGCGCAAAGTTGTTTTTATCGCGTTCTCGTTTGCCGCTAAGAAAAGGAAGAATCAAGGGATTAAGTTCATTTACGCGATTGATGTTTTTTACGTCGGTGTCGAGTTCGTAGCGCAAACCCAGATTCAAACTGAACTGCGGATGAACTCGCCAATCATCCTGTACGAAGAAGGCATAATAATTATTGTCTGTACCCGGAAGGAAGAGTGAACGATCAGGAGTGGCGCTGCGCAGCGTGACGGCAAAGAGCAAGTCGTTATCGTCAATTCGTCCGTCGCCGTTGTGATCGAATTCGGCAAAATCCTGAACTAATTCTATGCGACCCTGCTGAAAAACTCTGAGGTCAAATTCTGCATCAATGCGTTGAATATCAGTGCCGAAATGAAACAAATGCGCGCCTTTCACAATCGAAAGCGTGTCAGAAAATTGCAGACGATTCATCTTTGTTTGTTGGGGTACGCGAAAGGATGAGCCAGCTTGAATACTGGGAAAGGTCAATTGCGGGCTGACTTCGACAGGGTCTGTCTGATTGATGAAATTGGTGACGCTGAAACGGAAATCGTTGACGGCGCGTGGTGAAAGTATGTGTACCCAGTTGGTCAGGAAAGATTGGTAGTTATTCTTGAGTGCTTGTCTTTGCGATGCGCTGCCAATCGGGCGAATTAACGTGCTGGCTCCAGTACCCTCAACGCGCTCTACCGAATAGCGAAGATTCAAGTGGTCTTCGTTCGATATTTGCCAATCGCCGCGCCCTGAAGCGAGCAAATCATTGAGCGGCGCTGAAGCAAAACCGCGCTTGATGCTGCGCGATGCAACGTCGCGTTCGCCTACGAGAACTGCGCCATCTTGATTGCGATATTCATAAGAACCGAACCAGAAGATTTTATTTTTTTTAATAGGTCCTCCGGCAGCGGCAGAGAATTGCTCGCGATCAAACGGCGGGTCAGGATTGCTGCGGTCAAAGGTTGCAGGCAGTGCTTGAAGGTTGCGGTCGCGGAAAAAGAATGAGGTAGTGCCGTGAAATTCGTTGTTGCCCGATTTAGTAACTATATTTATGACGGATGAGCCTGAGCGACCAAATTCAGCAGAGAAGCGATTGGTAGCGATTTGAAACTCTTGTATCGCGTCTTGCGAGATGTTGATGAGCGAGCCGCCAACCACATCGTCGTTATTATCCGCGCCATCAACCGAGACATTACCGCCACGACCTAACTGCCCTGCTGATGAAATCAAAACGGTGTTGGTCTTTGTAGGATCGAAGGTCGGAGCCGGAGAATTGCCCGGAATCAGCAACGCCAATTCGAGAAAATTCCTGCCATTGAGCGGCAAATTCTCAATTACTCGATTGTCAATCACACCATCAACAACAGATTCAGTTGTATTAATTAATGGTGTGAAAGCGACAGTAGTTTCAACACGTTCATCCACTTTGCCTATTTCCAAAGTGAGGTTGAGATTCACACCCTGTCCGACTACTAACTTAACAGATTGAAGAAAGGTTATCTTAAAACCATTTGCTTGAATCTTCACTTCATATTCGCCGGGCGGCAAATTGGTTATGGTATAAAGCCCTTCGTCGTTTGTTTTTGCTTCACGTTTAAGTCCGGTTGCTTTTTGCGTTGCGGTGATTTGCGCGCCTGCTATGACCGCCCCTTGAGGGTCAAGGATACGCCCGCTCAAGGTTGAGGTTGCAGCTTGCTGGGCGCTCGACGAAACCGCAAGTGAACAGAGAAGTATGAGACAAGTAACAATTGCTTGAATTTTTTTCATGTAGAAATATTCCTTTTAGAAATACTGCTGTATCTGATTTACGGATTGAATAGAGATAAGAAATCACAGAAAACGTTGGAGGATGCCGCCTCGCGCCTTCTGTGATTATCCCTAATTTTGCAATAGGAAAGCCGCTCAAAATTTTGAGAGCTTCTTCTAATGCGGCAAGAATAGCGCAATCAATTCCCCTTGTCATTAATCCAGGGGATGATGTCTGACTAGATCAATAGTTATACCATCTCCATTTGAGCTGTGGGTATTCATTTCATCATTCAGGCGTGAAGAGGCTCCTTTGTCAATTGCCTTCCACTTTAGATGAAAAGAGTAGAGAGGCAAAATCCAAACAGGCTTGAGCCAGAGCAGAACTAAGCAGCCTTCCTTTGGCGACAGCAAAATGTTTCGTAGCGAGTTCATCCTATTTTCATTTTGTAACTGGTAAACTGGTTACTCGAACGATTAGAGAACATTATTGTTGTCACCAACAGCCTATGAGACTATTACTTGCCGAAGATGAACCCAGAGTCGCGCATTTCATCACGAAGGGGTTGCGTGAACAAGGCTATGCAGTTGATCACGCGCAAGCTGGCGAAGAGGCACTCTACAAGATCAGTATCAGCGAGTACGATTTGATCATTCTCGATGTGATGCTGCCGCGAAAAAATGGTTTTGAGGTCTGCAATGAATTACGCAGGACGGGTGTTAAGACTCCGATCTTGATGTTGACGGCGCGAGATACAATTGAAGATCGCGTCAAAGGGTTGGACTCGGGTGCGGATGATTATTTAAGCAAGCCATTCGACTTTAAAGAACTGTTGGCGCGGGTTCGGGCCTTACTCAGACGAGCCAAAGACTTGAGACCCGAATCATTTGCTGCGGCTGATCTCATCTTGAATACGACAAATCATAAAGTCACACGCGCAGGGATGAATATAAACCTCACGGCAAAGGAATATTCATTGCTTGAATTTTTTATGATGAGAGAAGACAAAGTTGTCAATCGCAACGAAATAGCCGAGCATGTATGGGATGAAAACTTTGACCCGTTTTCAAATGTCATAGATGTTTATGTGAGGCGGTTACGAAGGAAGGTTGATGATGGGTTTAACCGTACGTTAATTCACACCCGCAGAGGCGAAGGCTATATCTTCTCTGCAAATATGGATAACGATAATGTTGAATAGTGTTCGTCTTCGACTGACATTATGGTATGTGCTCGTATTTGGGTTGCTGCTCATTGGCTTCAGCATTTTCATTTATACCTTACTCTCGAAAAGTTTATATGGTCGAGTAGATCAATCGCTTTCGAATGCCGCACAGACAACGACTACCGAATTTGTCACCGAGATCGCTGAATTTCAGGGAGGTGTGGCCGGTGCAGTAGAAACCTTAAAAGAGTTGCAGTTCCCGAATATGTATCTGGCAATCTTTGCCGATAACCAATTGCTGGCATCGAATTACCCGGAAAACCAACGTTTTATTTTTCCTCATCATTTTTTCCCTGCCACGAAATCTAGTAATAAAACCACCTTTCACACCGTTGCAGGCTTCGGAGAAGCGGGGGCGCGTTTGGCAATCGTGCCACTATCTGTGGGCGGGAATGACTATTTTGTAGCGGTTCTTGAACCTCTACAGGATATGGTCGAGCAGCTTGAAGCCATCAAGCGAATCTTCTATATTGGTTTGCCCGTCACTCTGTTGATTGCAGGAATTGGAGGTTTTTTACTTGCGAGAAAAAGCCTCTCTCCGGTGGTTGAAATGTCTGAACAGGCAAAGCGCATTAGCGCCAGAAATCTTCAGGAGAGGTTAACCGTCAGCAACTCGAAAGATGAATTGGGTCGTCTCGCCGAGGTATTTAATGGGCTGCTTTCCAGGCTCGATGGATCTTTTGAAAAAATGCGCGAGTTTATGGCAGATGCTTCACATGAATTGCGTACCCCTTTGTCTATTATCAGGGGTGAAGCTGAAATCGCTATTTCACAAGATCGCGGAGCTATTGAGTATAAAGAGACCCTGTCAATCATTCATGATGAAGCCAGACGTTTATCACGCATTGTCGATGACATGCTGGTGCTGGCACGCGCAGATGCCGGGCAACAAGCGTTACGACTTCAGGATGTCTATTTGAATGATCTGATAGAAGAAGCCTGTAAGGCGATGCAAGTGCTGGCGATGAGCAAAGCGGTAGTTTTGACGCATGACATATCAGAAGATGTAATCTTTCAGGGCGATGAAGATTTGCTCAGGCGTTTAGTCATGAATCTGCTCGATAATGCCATAAAATATACGCCAATGGATGGATCTGTTTCCGTTCGTCTTGTCTGCCAGGCGGCAGAGGTAAAAATTATCGTGGAAGATACGGGGATTGGTATTCCGAGCGAATCTATACCGAATGTCTTTGAAAGATTCTTCCGGGCTGATGAGGCACGTACGCGAACTGAGGGCGGCAGCGGGCTGGGATTGGCGATTGCAAAGTGGGTGGCAGTTGCTCATAAAGGGTCAATTGATTTAACCAGCAGTCCCGGTCAAGGCAGCAAATTTATCGTCACCTTGCCGCTATAAATATAGAAGGATCAGCGAGCCGTTTCACCTCTATGTCAACAAGTGTGGTTCATCTTCTATTCATCATTAGATTGATAGAATCGTTCGCTTTACAATAGTCTGAAAGGTTCTATCCAGTGGTTTTAGTTTATCCAAGAAAAGCTTAGGTTGCCCCGCAATTTGGGGTTCATCGCTTAGTAATCTCTATTTAATGCCAGCCCTCTATCTGCGATTCGGCATTCGTAAAAAGGTAAAAAAGGAATTGGAAGAAAGTGGTGAATCAGAATTGAATGATGAGGCAAAAACGGAATCGAATGAATCTAGATAGACGGCACACCAAGAGGTGCAGGGGTCGCAGACCCCAATCAGAACCGGGAGCGGTAGCGACCGGGTGCTGCCTACCAACCCAGTCGCTACCGCTCCCGGTTCTGACACCGCGCCAGGCGATCCGAAGCCGGATTGATCTGATTGTCAGGCAATTGCAGCCCTAAAAATGGTTCGGTAATATTTCTTGTTCATCATTGGTTCATCTTCAATGAGTAAAATAGTCACGTTGTCTGATGTGTACTTTCGAATTCAAACGATGCGTGAAGTGGCAACAAAACTTTCACCGATGGGAGCATGTAAAAAGATGCTACGGATAAAAATTACAACCGCATTTCTCATCAGTCTTAGTCTGCTGCTTGTTGTAAACACCTGGGCTCAAGATTCAGAAAAAGCTGTGAGAATGAAAGACCTGCCCCAAGCCGTTCAAAAGACCGTGCGGGAACAGAGTCAAGGAGCAACCATTCGTGGGTTCGCCAGGGAGATTAAAGACGGCAAGACATTTTATGAAGTGGAATTGAGAGTCAAAGGGCACACCAAAGATGTGCTCATGGATCCATCAGGCGCGGTTGTTGAGACGGAAGAAGAAATCACTCTTGGCTCACTCCCGCCAGTGGTAAAGGCGGCAATCGAAAAACACGCGGGTAAAGGCAAGATTTTATTGGTCGAATCCATTACGAAAAATGCTGCTATCGAGGCCTATGAGGCTCAAATAAAGACTGGTAGAAAGATATCAGAAGTAAAGGTGAGTCCCGACGGGCAATTGATCTCAACAGAAAGCGATGGCGACGAAGATAAAGAGAACACGGCTGGACAGAAAACCCCTGGGAAGATAAAGAAGCCTTAGCGCAGTTGTTTTTTTGCTGTTGAATCCACCTTTTAAAGGTCGCGTAGGAGAACTGAAATGCGACGAACGAGCATAAAAGAAAACTTTACTCAGCACATAATGGGAACTCTGCTGGCGCTGATTTCTGGGATTGGAGTTTTCGCCCAGAGTCCGGCAAATTCGTTTCAACTGTCGGGCATAGTTCTTGATCCTAACCGTGCCGTGATTAGCGAAGCAAAAGTTATTCTTCGACGAGAGGGTACGAGTACAGAACAAACAAGCGCATCCAATCAAAATGGCGAATTTCGATTCTCTGGCCTGGTGAGCGGGAAATATGAAATCAAGGCTCAAAAAGAAGGTTTCAAGCCGACCGTAACTCCGCTTACAATAGGCGCCCAAACCCCTTCTCTCCTGCAAATCGTCTTGCCGATTGCCGAGGTGCACGAAGAGCTTGCGGTCGCGGATCAGTCGAATCAAGTAAGTACTAATCCGGACGATAATCTCAATGTCATCAAATTAGATCGCGCGGCGCTCAATAATCTGCCGGTCTTGGGCAATGATGTGATTGGCAGCGTGGCGAATCTGTTGGATGCCGGGTCGGTCGGATCGGGCGGTCCTACGATGATCATTGATGGCTTGGAATCGCCCAGGAAAAAAGTGCCAGCCTCGCAGATTCAGGAAGTGCGAATTAATCAGAATCCCTATTCGGCTGAATTCTCGCGGATGGGACGCGGTCGCATCGAAGTAATAACCAGACCCGGTGCGCCGGAATATCACGGTGAGCTGAACTTCATCTTTCGCGATTATCGGCTGGACGCACGGAACGCTTTCGCGCTGGATCGGCCGCCGGAGCAACGACGCATCTTCGAAGGCACGTTGAGCGGCCCGATTGGCAAGGGCAAAAATACCTCCTTTCTCCTGGGCGTGGATCGGGAAGAAGAAGATTTACAATCGGTTATATTTGCGCGTACCCCCGCCGGAGTCGTCGTCGAAAATGTTGCCAATCCCAACCGCGATACTGAGTTGTCTTTTCGCATCAATCATCAGGCAAGTAAGAGATCTACCTTCTCGATTCGTTATGAATACACCTTTGACTCAACCAGGAATGAAGGCGTCGGTGGATTTGATCTCGCAGAGGTAGCTACCAACTCGAAAAGTCGCGAACACGAGATCTATTTTACCCATCGAATGCTCATCTCGCAGACTTTGGTTAACGAGTTCACATTGCGCAGCGACAGTGAAAATGGTTTGACCCGCAGTGCTCTAACCCGCAGTCCCAAGATTATCGTGCTCGATGCCTTTACAGGCGGCAGCAGTCAAATCGATCAGCGCTCGACGGAAAACCGCATACAATTTAACGAAATCCTCTCATGGACGCGTGGCAAACATTTTGTCAGAGGCGGATTGAACGTACCCGGCATTACACGTCAGGGGTTGAGTGACCGGAGCAATTTTGGCGGGACGTTTTCTTTCTCCACCCTGGAAGACTATTTAAACAACCGCCCCTTCTTGTTTTCCATCAACCAGGGAGATGGCTACCTGGTATTCTGGCAGCAGGAATTGGGCTTGTTTATTCAGGATAATATTCTCTTGCGGCCGAATTTCTCAATCGGAGTGGGCTTGCGTTATGACAAGCAGAATTATCTGAGTGACAAAAATAACTTTGCCCCGCGCTTCTCGTTTGCCTTTGCGCCAGATAAGCAACGCAAAACAGTTCTGCGTGGCGGCGCAGGTTTCTTTTATGACCGCACCGGAAATGGGATTATCAGTGATCGCTTACGCTTTGATGGGCAGAGACTGCGGCAGGTAACGGTTTCCAATCCTGCTTACCCGGATGCGTTCTCCTCTGGTGGGACGCTCGCCACACAGCCGAGCAGCATCGTACGGTTTGCGCCTGGACTGCGTTC
>JANMSG010000355.1:0-3428 GCA_031389065.1 Acidobacteriota bacterium
CAACGCAGCCTTTGCCTTTTATTAAATCCTCGCTGGTTCCTGTTGGCTGATAAGACTTCCCATGAAGCGCTTGAATCGCCCGGGCAAAAGCGAGTTTCGGATCCTTTGCGATTAATAAATTCAGGTTGGAATTTTCTATAACCGGCGGAGCAATGATCACGGCACTCGCCTTGGAATCATTGACGCGCGCGCGATATGTCGCATGCGCAGCAAACGTGACATCACCTTCCTGTGCCACTTCAAATGCTTGAGCGCGGCTGATCGTTGCATTTGCGTTGCCAATAAATTCTGCGCCTATGGTTTCCGCTAATTCAGCGAGTGTGTACATCACAATACTCTTAATGAAGAAAATTTACCGATCGCGAGTGTGAAAGTTTCCCATGCCCAAAAGAGTCGCGCAAGCTGACTGCGGAAGAATGAAAGAGGCGCATTCAAGCGGGTGAAAAAAAAAGCAAACGATGAATAATAGTTGCAGATGTTGGTTTACGAATTAAAGGCGGCGACTATTGTGCCGCCGCCTCGTTGTCCGACTACCATTCGTATATATGTTGCAGCCGATTTTTATGCTTTGCCTGAAAATCCATCATATCGTAAATGGCTTTTGCGCTTCATAAGCTGCGTCGGGCGCGCCCACTACGAAGTATTTTGGCGTTTGATCCGGCGGCATACGACGCACGATATCCTTGTGAAAAGACTTGTAGCTCTTTTTGAATTTGCCATCGTTCCAAACGCGCAAAAGATTGGCTGTAAACAAGCCGTTGAAATCGCCATCCGATGAAAGTTGATTATCTTGACAGCCAGAGATGAGCAAGATGGTAGCTTTCACTTCAGGCTTCTTCGCTTCTCTCTTCTTCAATATCTCATCGTAAAACTCCCTGTTTTTGCGATAGGTTTTCAGCGCTGCATCGGGCGGCATAAAGCGATATTTAACTTTGTCGGAATCAGCAGACGCGCTCGCGCCTTGCGCCACGCCTATCGCTCGATAATACGCTTGCTTGGTGACCGAACCGCTATGACAGCTATCGGAAAAAACTAAGATCCGCACGCCCGCAGCAAATTTGCTCCACAATTTGTAGAGTTCATCATCAACCAGTTCCCCGTCGAATAAACACCAGGTCTCGTCCTGGTTGTCATCTTCGTCATTGTTCTCATCCGGTAATTGACCTCCGTGCCCTGAATAAGAGAGCATGAAAATATCGCCGGATTTCAGAGCCTTCGCCGCTGTTGTGACCTCTTTAATCACACGCGTCTTGGTCGCTGTTTTGGTTAACAGAGTTTTGGCTTGAAAACCATTCTCTGTGGCTATTTCAGCCATATCTTCTGCATCCGCTTCGCAAGCGTTCAATTCACCTGACCAACCGGCATAATGTTTAGGGTCAACAGAGTTGAGTCCTATCGTTAAAGCAATTCCTTTTGCCATATTCGAATCTCCTTTTTAGTAATCTTTTCACAGAGACTGCTTCCCGTCGTCTCCATAAATATTTTTGAGATGTGTGAGGACGATTGAATTTCTGATTGAAATTCTCTCCCTAAAGCTAAAGACGTAAAATAACGGCAAAACAATGCAGGTTTAACCAAACGGAATTATTTTTCTAGTAAAACCGCTTAACAGGCAAAACGAATCCCTTTGACTTCGCGCCATTGTCCGGTTTTTAGGAAACAAGAGCCCAGCTTGACGCCAGAAAAATTGGTGTGTTAGCTTGCCTGTTCGTTTTGGTAGAATTAATCAGGCGCGCTACCAGGCGCTGCAAATTAGATAGATTTTCTTTGATAAGTTTATTCGTTAGACTGAAAGTTAAGGAGTATTTTCATGCTCAAGCGTACACCGCTGTATGAATCGCACGTCTCGTTAGGGGCGCGCATGGTTGATTTCGCAGGCTGGGAAATGCCTGTTCAATATTCTGGTCCCATCCCTGAACATATGGCTGTGCGCAAGGCCGCAGGTTTATTCGACGTTTCGCATATGGGAGAAGTCGAAATCATCGGCAAAAATGCGCTTGCGCTTGTGCAAAAGCTGACCTCGAACGATGCGTCGAAACTCCAGGACAATCAAGTTCAATACTCCGCATTAACCAATGATTCCGGCGGCATTATTGATGATTTGCTGGTGTATCGAATCAACTCAGAATACTTCATGCTGGTCGTTAACGCGGCAAACGCAGACAAAGATTTCGCCTGGATGAAACAATACGCGGACGAGATGGGTAAGGTAAAAGCTTACGATACCAGCGGCGGCTATGCGTTGCTGGCTCTACAAGGACCGAAGGCAGAAGACATTCTACAAGATATCACAGATCATATGCTCGACCGCATTCCTTATTATTGGTCTCAAAAAGTCCATGTTGACAACCTGGAATGCCGCGTCTCTCGCACAGGCTATACGGGCGAAGATGGCTTCGAGATTTTCTGCGACCCGAAAGATGCGATGCATATTTGGAATCGCCTGCTGTTGACAGGGCAAGCGGAAGGTTTACTTCCCTGCGGACTAGCAGCACGCAACACGACAAGGCTTGAAGCGGCATTTCGCCTTTGGGGCAATGATATGGACGAAACAACGACGCCGCTCGAAGCCGGACTTGGCTGGATTACCAAACTAGGAAAAGGTGACTTTATTGGAAAACCAGCGATTGAAGCACAAAAAGCCAAAGGGTTAAGGCGCAAGCTCATCGGTTTTGAAGTCGAAGACCGAGCCCCTGCGCGTGATGGTTATACAATTGTTGTCGGCGGTCATGAAGTTGGCAAAATCGCTTCTGGCAGTCCCGCGCCTTACCTGCAAAAAAACATCGGTATGGCTTATCTACCCGTTGAATATACAGCGGTAGGAACGAGAATTGGTATCGTGATTCGCGGTCGCGAAGTTCCTGCCCGCATTGTTGAAATGCCTTTTTACAAGAGAGGTAAAAAGTTCGATTAGCAAGACTCCTGAAACAAAAACCGAGTTTGAAGAGGCAATGATTATCTGGCAAGAGAGGAGACAATCATTGCCTCTTCAATTTTGCCCGAAAAATATGGCGAAAACGCGCCTTCAAAACATAACTCTTGTACTGCTTGCTTTTTGCCTAAACTTACAGGTATCATTATGGGCTTGCTAGACAAATGAGCTTGCTAGACAAGTGGGTTTGCGCCCACTTTTTTTTATAGCGGATGAGTATTTCAAAGAAAGAAGCAATCGGCGCAATCATTGAGCGCGTGACGAACCGTGAAGGACTAGAGCTTGTCCATTGGGAAATGGAAGGTCCGCGCAACAACTTCGCGCTGCGCATTTTTATAGATAAAGAGGGCGGTGTGACGCATAGTGATTGCGAACAAGTGAGTCATCAGGTTGGCGCGCTCTTGGATGTGGAAGAGATCCGGCGGCGGCAACGAGTGCGGACGGGGGCGGGGGAGCTGATGTAGTGCTGCTCATGCTTCATGTCTACGCTCTCGCG
>JANMSG010000397.1:0-9060 GCA_031389065.1 Acidobacteriota bacterium
GTCAGCGACACGCCCATCGTCAGCGGAGTCGCTGCGGCAGGGATTTTTTCAATCGCCTTCAAAGACACAAAAAACGGCATCATCGTTGGCGGCACCTACAATAAGCCCATCGAAGCCGAAAAAAGCATCGCGATTACCGCAGATGGCGGTCGGACTTGGAAACTCGCGGGTAACGCCAAAGGCTTTCGGTCGTGCGCTTCGTATGCGAAGACTGCGCGGGGTTCAATGATTGTTGCGGTAGGCACAACGGGTTCTGATTTTTCGTTGAGCAATGGCGCAGAGTGGATCAGCTTGGACAAAGAGAACTACAACAGCGTGAGTTTTGCGAAGAATACAAATGTGGGCTGGGCTGCGGGACCCGGCGGACGCATTGCAAAGTTCGTAGGCAAGGATTGAGATTCCATTCGATGATAATTTTTACAGCATATATCTGCTGTAGCAACGAAAGTTTAACTCTGAACTTTTCAGGGAGGGGAAAATGATTCCGGCACAATTTGATTATGTTACTCCTGCAACGCTCAACGAAGCGCTGTCGCTTTTAGCGGAGCATCAAGACGATGCGAAAATTTTGGCTGGCGGTCACAGCTTAATTCCCGCCATGAAATTGCGGCTGGCGATGCCACAGCTGTTGATCGACATAGGGCGCATTAAAGACCTCGCTTACATTCGCGAAGAAGGTGCGCAGATTCGCATAGGAGCGATGACTACGCATTATCAAATCGAATCATCTGCGCGACTCAAAGACATCTGCCCTATGCTGCCCGATGCCGCTTCGACAATCGGCGATGTGCAGGTTCGCAACAAAGGCACCATCGGCGGGAGCCTTGCACACGCAGACCCCGCAGCGGATTGGCCTGCGGCGATGATTGCGCTCAAGGCTGAAATCGTTGTCGTCAATGGCAGCGGCGAGCGCGTGATTTCTGCCGATGACTTCTTCGTTGATATGCTCACAACTGCGCTTGAGCCGGGCGAGATTCTTCGCGAGATTCGGATCAATGCGCCGACTGGCAATTTCGGTCAAGCTTACCTAAAAGCGGCTCAACCGGCTTCGGGGTTTGCGGTTGTCGGAGTCGCGGTGCACATCGTTCGCGATAGCAACGGCAATTGCGAATCCGCCAGTATAGGCGTGACAGGTGTGGCATCGAAGGCTTATCGCGCCAGCGGCGTTGAAAGCGCGCTACTGGGAACCTCGCTTGATGATCAGACAATTGCCAGCGCTGCCTCACACGCGGCGGATGGCATTGATCTAAACGGCGACCTTTACGCTTCGGCAGATTATCGTCGCCACCTAGTTCAGGTTTATACTCGTCGCGCAATTGCTGCGGCAATCAAATAGATATTAGATGTCAGATGTTGGATTTCAGAAGGGAGTCCCTGAACACGCTACTGTAGACCATTTCAAGATTCTCTTACTTTCCAAATCTAACATCCGACATCTAAAATCCAACATCTGAATGTATGAAAATTGAAGGAACACAAGAAGTTTGCGCCAGTCGTGAGCGCGTTTTTCAAGCTTAGCTTGACCCGGAAGTTTTGCAGCGTTGTATACCGGGTTGCGAACGGTTAGAGCAGACCGGCGAGAACGCCTATGCGGTGACGCTACGCGCCGGTGTTGGCTCTATCAAAGGCTTGTTTACAGGTAATGTGCGACTGGAAGATTTGCAACCACCCAGGCATTATCGAATGGTGATTGATGGCAAAGGTCAACCAGGTTTTTTGAAAGGCGCGGGCGACCTGGACCTTGAAGAGAATGATGGTGTGACGATAGTGAAATACGCGGGCGACGCTCAAATCGGCGGCACGATCGCAGGCGTGGGGCAAAGAATGGTTCAAGGCGCTGCGAAGATGATGGTAGCGCAATTTTTTGCGGCTATCGAAGCAGAGGCCCAACGCGATCCTGAAGACGAGCCGCCCAAACATGGTTTTGTTCGCACAGCGCTCAGAGCCACAACAAAATCTGTGCGCCGAGCCTTTCAAGGCAATCAAGAAAATGATCAGGATAACCCTGATGAAACCTAAGTAGTTACCCATCAATTATGAATGCCATTTATTCAGAAATCTCTAATCTAAAGTGCATACACGGCACATACATATTTAACATAGATTTTCTGTTGAAATCTGCTTGTTCTCATTGTATTCTCTAAGGTCTTAGACTTATCAATTTTGGTCAACTTAGATTAATGAAAAGGAGTCGCCCTATGAGTGCAATTGGAGCCACCAAAGCCATGCAGACTGCGAGCAATGAGAACAATATCATTCGCGCGCAATGTGAAGTAAACGGAATGAACCGTGACTGCCGCATAATGAATATCAATGAAAAAGGTCTCTTCGTTGAAAGCTTCATTCCCGCAATCACAAACTCAAAAGTCAATCTCGCGTTCAACCTGCCAAACGGACACCAAGTTAAAACATCAGGCGTTGTCATCGCTCATCAGTTCAAGGCCGGATTCAATGTTGATTTTGTCGGTCTCTCTTTGAAAGATCAGGAACAAATCACCAATTTCATTGGCTCATAAATTACTCACAACTAATTTCCTGTTGATTATTTCCTAACTCAAAAACACCAGAGGGCGACCTTTGCACGGTCGCCCTCTGGTGTTTTGAGAGTCTCTATTGAGCCTATTTTATATCGGTCTTTTCCGGGTTTGCTACCTGGACATTGTTGGTGACAAGTGTCATGCCTGTGACGCGCTGGAGGTCTGCAAGGGCTTTGTTATAGTCGGTCAAGGCGCGAATTTCATTGCCCGCTGCAACAGAAAAATCTGTCTGGCGTTGCAACACGAAGAAGTTTGTCGAAAGCCCTGCTCGGAATTTTTCTTGCTCACCTTTTAGCTGCGCTTCGGCTGCTATTTTATTGGCGCGTTGCGATTCAAATCTCTGCTTTGCAGCGACCACGGCTTGAAGCGCGTTACGAACATCAATCTGAATATTTTGAACCTGCTGACGTTGACGCGCGTCCAGTTGTCTGGTTTCCGCCAACACGCGACCAATATTGCCTTCTACGGTGCGATTGCGCCAGGGGAAGCTGATGGAGACACCAAATTGATAAGTCCTGAAATCTTGACTGAAGAGATTTCCCAGAGACCTGAAGTAACCGCCTTTAAAACGATCAGGAACCGAAGCGGAAACCGGGAGTCCACTTGAATTAAGTAAATTTGACGGCGTACCAGCAAGACCTGTGTTGCCATAGCTGCCAATTAAATCAATCTGCGGTTTCATCTGATTGTTAAAATATTTCAGGTCTATATCCTTTTGTTGAGATTGAAGTTTAATCTGTTCAAGTTCATGGCGATTCTTTAAAGCAAGGGCGACAGATTCTTCAAGGGTGAAAGTAGGCGGACTCAACTCAGGCTTATCCGTAGGGATCAACTCCGCATACCACATCTTGTCATTGGGGTCTTTGTTTAACAGCCCCTTCAAAATGTTCTCAGCCGTCGTTATGGATTGCAAAGCCAAAATCACATCGCCTTTTCGCGATTCCAGAGCAGCCTCTGTGGAACGAAGTTCTATGGGTGCAAGTATTCCCGCTTCGACTTGCTTCTGATTATTACCTAGTTGTGTGCGTGTCAATTCAACCGTATCGCGCGCGATTCGTTCATTCTCTCTTGCAAATACTAAATCCCAATAGGCGCTTTGAACCGAACTGATAATTTCAATCACACGCTGGCGAAATTGGCTGTCAGAAAGGTCTAACGACTTTTTGTTTATCTGAATGGCACGACGATTCGCATCTATTTTGAAATTTCGCATCAACGGCTGCGTGAATGTAAAGGTCAAATTCGGGTTGTATTGCGTCGTCAAGGTTGAGGCGGTGGAGCTGGTATTGGTGCGAGTGTTATTTAGATTTACCTCGTAAAACCCGCCGGTGCGTTCAACCTGCTTACTTGTATTAAAATTGTATGTAAGAATTTTCTGCGTTAAGGAGGCGCTGGCGTTGCCGCCGCCAAAAACCGAAGATACAGGGAATGTCTGGCTTCGATAATTTATATCCGCCCCTGAAGTAAGATCATAAACGCCATAAGACGAGAAAAGACTGTATTGGGACATCTGCACACTTTGCCGAAATGATTCGATGTCTAGATTGTTTTGCAGAGCCATCGCAATCGCTTCCTGCATCGAGAGAGGCTGTTTTTGATCCGGGTTTACGCCCACTCTCTGCGTACCGACTTCAGGCGAAAGAGCCAGCGGCTGGGTGATAGAATTCTGGATTGGCTTCTCACCGCCTTGTTGTGGCTCGGAGCTAATTTCTGCCTTTATAATTCCCGACTCCAAGCTGTTCGTCGGTACTGTAGAATCGCTTGGCGTTGCTGTTTTATCATCAACCTTTGACTCAACCGTAGGTGGCTCTTTCTTCGCGACGGTTTTCGTAGGCTTCGTAGTTTGACGTTGCGCGACTCGGTTCTCCTTGGCGATTACGCCTGCTCGAACTCCGTCTTGGCAAAGAACAGATAAAGGCAAAGATGCGCTCAACATAACCGTTAATGAAGCCGAAACCACTAACTTGATTGATTGGCTTACTCTACGTGACACAAAATTCATAGTTCCCTCTCAAAACAATTTTCAAAAAAGTCTCGGTTATTTGCATCTTGCAATCAAATAACCTTCGCTCTATTTTCCGTTGATTAAACTTGTAAATCACAGCCTACTACGACCCATTCGAAGCTCTCGTTTCATCTTTTCTGATAAAAAATTAATTCCCGCTTGTGCATCCATATAAGAATCAACAGATATAAGGATAACAATCTATGTGCCATGACCAGTGAAACAGCTAAACTCCTTGAATCCAAGGATTCTGAAAAGTAGACTCAAGCGGCCACGCAAAAGAGCGGTCGAATACGGACAGCAAGTGTCCATTTTCGACCGCTCAATCCAATCCCTTTAAAGGTTGATATTTAACAGGGATGAGTAGGATGACCAGCGTAAAAAGTTCGAGAAAAACTCTGCCTCCTTATCATCCCTGTTAATCTTTTAGAGCAACCGGCGATAGGCGTTGGTTTACATCTCGGCACCTACGCAAAAGTTTTTGGTTAGCTCTATAAATTGAAACTCGCAGCTGCGATTGCATCCCCTTTTGCCTAACTGCTTAACCGGTTGCTCGTCACTTTATTCAAAAACGATGGCTGACTTCATGCCCTTGAATTCGATGCGCTTAACAGTATATGAACCATCATCTGCGAGGGTGTAAGCAACGGTGTTGTCTGGCGCTGTATCTTTCAAATCCATAAATTTGTACTTGACCTTCGCCACTTCGTTCTTGCCTTTCATCACCAAAAGCTCGCCTTCTTTGTCATCCCAGAACTTCACCGAATAGTTGCCCTTTGTTAAAGGCGCGCCAACCAATTTACTGTCGCGAGTGAGGGTAAAAGATTTTGTCACTTCGCCGCCAAAACCGGGCAAAGATAATGACAATACCAATGCAAAACTCAAAAATATTCCACTGACTATCTTTTTCATGACTTGACTCCTTATCAATTTTGTATGTCTGGTTGTGCCCGTTCAATCGGGCGGTTATTATTTTGCCAATCACTCAAGGTCTAAGAGTGCCACCGTTTTTTCCTCAACTGAGAAATGGCTACCGATTTCGATGCTGTACGAATGAATGAATCAATACGCAAGCCCGGAGCAAGCAGATGAACACGCCCGTAAGCGAAATCAGTAAACGAAATTTATCGTGTAATAAATTTCGCCGCGCTATTTCAGTCATTTCCCTGTCTCCTAAGATAACATCGCATTGCTACTAAATGGTGTTTTTTGTCTGAACATCGCTTTGTACGTAAACACTTTTAAAAAAGTTTACACTGTTAAGTGTAAAGGCAAAAAAATTTTAAGCAAGTAAGCCGTCAATCGCTGTGCGGATCGTCAGCTCAATCAGCTTGTCTTTTTTAATCCAGGGGAAATTCGGCTTGGTGATCAGCAGAGAGGTGACGCCGTGAATAATTGCCCAAAGCGCCTGCGCAACGGCTTCTGCATCTGTCTCGCGTAACTTCTTGTGGTCAATACAGCTTTGTACGGATTTTCGCATATTGTCGAAAGCTTGCATTCCAGCAGAGTCCTCGCGCAGATATTTCTCTTTTCCAAGTTGATCGCCGGGAAAATTGATAAACGTAAGCCTGTAATGGTTCGGGTGCTTCAGCCCAAAATCAACGTAAGAGCGACAACCCCTTCTCAAACATTCGACGGGATCATCACATTCTTTGTAAATAGCTTCCAGCTTTTTAGAAAGCTTGGCAAAGGTCTCCTCGCAAATCGCAAAGAAAAGTTCCGTCTTGTCTTCAAAGTAGAGGTAAATCGTTGTAGGAGAGTATTCGATCTTCTCGGCGATGCGGCGCATAGAGACATTCTCGTACCCTTCCTTGACGAAAAGTTCGCGTGCCGCGTCAAGAATCTCTTGCCGCAACTGCTCCTTCTCGCGTTCCCGTCGGGCTTTTGGACCGATACTCTTTTTTGAATTTAACACTGTCATTTCAGTTAACAGTGTTAATATACTGATAAGGACGGATTGTGTCAATCATTTTTTCCAGTTGATGATTTCTCGGTGCCTCTGATAGGCTCACGGCTCTATGGCAAAGATTCAATTTTTAGGGGCAGCACAGACGGTCACCGGATCAAAATTCGTACTTGAAGTCGCAGGCAGTCGCGCCATGATTGATTGCGGATTGTTTCAAGGTTTGAAAGAACTACGTCAACGCAACTGGCAAAAGCTGCCGCTCAATGTGGAATCAATCAACTGGGTGTTACTGACGCACGCGCATATAGACCATACAGGTTATCTGCCCAGACTGGTGCGCGATGGTTTCGAGGGCCCGGTTTATGCGACCTCGGCAACCGCTGACCTGCTACAAATCCTGCTGCCGGATTCAGCGAAAATCCAAGAAGAGGAAGCCGATTATGCCAATCGCAAGGGCTATTCAAAGCACAAGCCAGCCCTGCCGCTTTACAGTGAAGCGGATGCACGCGCCGCGCTCAAGCTCGTCCGTGGCGTGCCTTACAATCAAGCCGTTCGCTTAAACAAATTCTTAACCGCGCGTTTTGTTTCCGTGGGTCACATACTGGGTTCCTCTTACATTGAAGCCGAGATTACCGAGCCCAACCTTGCGCCTGTTAAAGTCGTCTTTTCGGGCGACCTTGGGCGTTACAACGAACCTATATTGAATGACCCAACGCCTGCTTTTGAAGCCGATTATCTATTGGTCGAATCTACTTATGGCGACAGACTGCACGATCAGGTCAATCCGAAAGAGCGGCTTGCCGAAATCATCAACGAGGCGGCTAAACGTGGCGGTAAAATTATCATTCCTGCGTTTGCCGTAGGCCGCACGCAGTTGCTGGTCTATTACTTGCGCGAGCTTGAAAACGAAGGGCGAATCCCTGTCTTACCTGTGGTCGTTGATTCGCCTATGGGTGCATCGGCTACCAAGCTTTATTCAAAGCACAAATCCGACCATGACACGGATATGCAGGACATTGTGAAGGGTGGCGACAATCCGCTCGCCACGCGCAACTTCTCTCTGGTTCATGGGCGCAGCGGGTCGAAAGCCTTAAACGCGATGAACGGGCCTGCCATCATCATTTCAGCATCGGGTATGGCAACAGGCGGGCGTGTGCTTCATCACTTAGCCCAACATTTGCCAGACCCTGCCAGCGCGGTAATTTTCGTCGGTTATCAAGGCGTAGGTACACGTGGGAGACGTTTGCAGGACGGCGAGAAAGAGATAAAGATTCACGGGCAGATGGTTGATGTCAAAGCGCTCATCGAAAGCATAGGCAGTCTGTCTGCGCATGCAGACGCTAACGAATTGATACGTTGGCTGTCGAATTTTTCGCGTCCACCCAAAACCACTTTTGTGGTTCACGGCGAGCCTGAATCATCGGCAGCGCTGCGCGACAGAATCGTCAAAGAGTTTGGCTGGAATGTGGTGATTCCCGCTTACGAAGAGACTTTTGATTTGAGTTAATTTCTGGTAGGCGGAGCAAGTTCGAGGCTTGTTCAATGAAGGGGTTAAAAAATAGTAAGGGGAATACGGGCTTGTGTGCGCGATTCCCCTTATTTCAATAATACTGCGATTTACTACTGTTTTATTCCGCTACGAAATTCGCGCGTAAAATCAGCGTGAAAGATTGACGCTCAGGATCGTTAGTTGTGACGGTGGCGTTTTTGGAAATTTCGCCCTTATAGTTCTCTGTGTTTTTAATTTCTAAAGTAATTTTGCCTTCTTTGCCGGGCGCAATCACTTTATCGAAAGCTGATGTGGTGCAGCCGCAACCGGGAGCAACGCTCTTTACCTCCAGGTCTGCTTTGCCCGTGTTTTTTAAGACAAATTCATGCTTTAAAGGAATGCCGGGTTTTACGACTCCAAAATGGTGATCCTGCTCTGCGATAACGAGTTTAGGAGTCGCTGCATTGTCCTTGTTGTCATTTGCACCAACAGAAAATGAAAATATTAGAATCATGCTTAAGGCGATAAGCGCCAATTTCGATTTCATCGTGTTCCTCCGTAAAATGATTTTCGATAACCAAAACGCAGTGTCTGGCGATTAGGTTACAAAATGAATAGTAAAAGTTTGCATAAAATAGCGAGCGATTGCTCCACTTTTTCTTTCAGAAGTTTTCTCAGCAATCTGGAATCTTCAAACCTCAAACCTTCAAACAATCTTTAAGGTTTTTTCTCTTCCTTCTTTTTATCGCTGCCGCCGAAAACCTTCTTGAAGAATCCGCCGATGCCGCTTTTCTTTTTCTTCTCAGCTTCTTTTTTCTCAGCCTCTTTTTTCTCAGCCTCTTTCTTTACGGCTTCTTTCTTGTCGCTTTCTTTGGCTACCACAGGTTTCTCTTCTATTTTCGGAGTCTCTTGCACTGGTTTCGGCTCCGGCGTAGTAGGGGATGGCGTGGTCTCTGCTGGTTTTGTTTCTTCTGTTGGAGTCGTTGTTTCTTCAATCTTTTCCGCACGACGCACGCGAGCTTTATTCGGATCGACAGCGGTATTGCTGTTTTGCAATTGACCATCAACAGGGGGCAAACCCGAAGTGTTAGCGTTCTGGGTATCGGTTGCAAGAGGCGTTTGA
>JANMSG010000036.1:0-2830 GCA_031389065.1 Acidobacteriota bacterium
GTTGTGAACGACGGGCGTTTCGTTTGTTAGAGAAAAGCAATCCTCTGCCCGCTAATGAAAATGTTTAAGAGTTAAAATCAGCCTGAAAAGTTGATTGCCTCTCAATAATTCACAAACTATAATCACGCCATGCCTGCAAAGGATGTTATTCACGACGCAGTTAAAAACGCGCTCATCAAAGACGGCTGGACGATTACTGATGACCCGCTTCGTTTGAAATATAAAGCGGTGAATCTATCAGTTGATTTGGGAGCAGAACGAACTCTTGGGGCGGAACGGCATGGCGAAAAAATTGCAGTAGAAATCAAAAGCTTTCTGAACGATTCCACCATCAATGATTTAAAGTCAGCGCTTGGACAGTTCAATCTTTATCTCATCTACCTGCAAATTCTGAAACCCGAATATAAACTCTGGCTAGCCATCAGCCAGACCGCTTTCGACGAGATATTTTCCATTGAAGGGATTGAAGTCGTATTTGAACAAACCAAAATCCCACTTCTCATAGTGGAGACGGAAACGGAGGTTATCGTCAAATGGATAAACTAGAAAACTATAAGAAGTTGGTTCGACAATTCATCCAGCATCACGTTGATTTCTTCCACGATGAAGCCAATACGGAGGTGCAGGAGTTGACCGTTTTTGATGAAGAGCATGGTCATTATCAATGGATTTCGCTGGGCTGGGAAAATGGCAAGCGCGCTTTTTATATCCATCTCTACGTCCGTTTGCATAACGGAAAAATCTGGATAGAGAAAGACACCACAGAGGACGGCATTGCTACGGAATTGGTGCGTCAAGGTGTGCCGCATTCGGACATTGTGCTGGCTTTCCATTCGCCCAAGATGCGACCCTTCACAGACTTCGCCGCTGCGTGAGAGGACTCAGAGGCGATTCAACAGCGCCTCGAATCCGCATCCGGTTATCAAATAACAAAAGCGGAATTTCGCGGACGCTTGCTTGTCCGATGAACTGCTTGAGAACAATAAATTAGTAAACAATCAGAGTGTGTGATATGCGAGTTATCGGCTTAATTTTCTTTTTTCTTTTTCCGATGCCATCTGCGTTTGCTCAAGAAAAAGATAAATGGCAGCGCATTACTACGCTTGAAGATTCCGTTATTGAAATGAATATTTCCACTGTGGTCTTTAGCACGGGAGGTATCGGGCGTGTGAAATTTCGTTTCTCGTTTTCAAAACCTCAGCCAGTCAGAGAAATGCCGGGAGTCAAATATCAAAGCTTTATCGAATCCATAGAGTTCAAATGTAATGAACGCCTGTATCGTCTTTATGATGTCACGCTGTTCAATAGCAAAGGCGATCTCATCCGTTCTGATGAAAAAGACCCATCCGCGAAATGGAAAGATATGACGTCCGGGAGTTTAATGAACAGGCTCTTTACGCCTGGGTGCCGATTCATTGATGAAAAGAGGAGAAACCCATAAGATTCTTGACGCTTGATGGGTCAGCTTATCAGGCAGAAATCCCTTTGGCTATGTTGCTTGCGTATCACTGCTAAAAACTTGACGCCTCATCGAACACCTTGAAGCAACGATAGCACGCAAAGCAGAAAGTGTCTTGTCTGTGTGACCCGAAGGCTTGATCAATCCTAGCGCCGTTGCAGCGCATCATCTGGCTACTTTCAAATCAAAGAGCAGGCGCGTTTCCTTCGTGAGCGATGTCGTCGCATTGAACCACGCATCAACACTGCCAAAAACAGACTCGCCTCGCGTTCCAGAGGAGAGAGTAAAATCATCCTCCTTTCCGCTTTAGCTAAAGCCCTAAGGAATTTCATCCAAGGTATTTGGTTTTAATCATGTGGCTGCTTGTGAACCGAACCACAATCTAAGGCGAGTGGCAATTTATCAAACATTCCTTCTGGTTCACTATGCAGAATAAAAGTTAAGAACTCACGAAATTGCTTTGTTTCTTTACGCCTTTATGGTGAAAATATGCCTTGCGAATTCACAGATAATTTCACGGAAAGTTTATGGATAAATTTAAAATCATCGGAGGTCGCCCGCTCGAGGGGCGCATCTCAATCAGCGGCGCGAAAAATTCCGCGCTGCCTTGTATGGCTGCGGCACTGCTTACGGCTGAAACGGTCACGCTACACAATCTGCCATATGTGCGCGACATCATCACGATGCGGCGACTGCTTGAAGACTTAGGCTGCACGGCGCTTATGCCGGAGCTGCGCACTCTGAATATCAATGCGTCGAAAGTAGAAATCTTTGAAGCCCCATATGAATTGGTGAAGACCATGCGCGCGTCTGTGCTTGCCTTGGGACCGCTTTTGGCGCGCTTTGGTGAGGCGCGAGTTTCCCTGCCGGGCGGTTGCGCCATCGGGCAACGCCCGATTGATTTGCATTTAACGGGGTTTGAAAAACTCGGTGCCAAAGTCTCTATCGAAAGTGGCGATGTCGTGGCTCGCGTCGAACGTCTGCTAGGCGCAGAAATTGATTTCAACGTGGTGACCGTCACCGGCACAGAGAATTTGCTGATGGCAGCCGCGCTTGCCGAAGGCGTGACGATTTTAAATAACGCAGCGCGCGAACCTGAAATTGTTGACCTGGCGGAACTCTTGAACAAGATGGGGGCGCGCATCGAAGGGGCAGGTCAAAGTAGCATTCGCATAGAAGGCGTCAAGCAACTCGGCGGCGCCGAACACACAATCATCGCAGATAGAATCGAAGCGGGGACTTTTATCGCGGCGGCGGCAATCACCGGCGGGGAACTCGAAATTGTCAATTGTAATCCCCAGCATATTCATTCCACGATCAGTAAATTCCGCAGCACAGGCGTCACCATTGAACAGCCGAACGCTTTTTCAT
>JANMSG010000423.1:0-11441 GCA_031389065.1 Acidobacteriota bacterium
TTCCAATTGTGTGTGCTTTGCAAACTAATTGTTTACCGCTTTTTGCTATGAAATTGCAATGCTGAAATTCAATGTGCCTTTTCCTGTTAGGTGTTTCATCGCTTTCTGGTTTTCACCCCAGCGCGATCTGGTAGTGGGTGAATGGTGTGTTGCTCTCTTAGCCAGCGTATGCGGGCGATAGATTTTCATCAGTTGATTTATAGCCCGCTTTCGCTCTCTGGAAAAAGGTTTACCTCCTGTGTCACAGCCCTTACGGACTGAACTGGATGCTGTCACTCGCTTCGCGGGTTCTTTGCTTGCTTTACGGCTTGCTCAGTAACAACACAATACCCAAACACTACTAAAATACTCTGTTTGTGGCTGTGTATTCGCGTTATACTGCAGGTTCGCTAGTCTTGAATCATCCTACCTGAAATGAACAGGATGTCTTACGATTTATGTCCCCAAGTGAATATGGTACAAGGTCAAAACTCATTGCTTCAAAACTTTACAAATGCGTTGGATAAAAGACTAGAGTAAACGTGAAGCGATAGTTGGAATAATTTTTCCAGTTGGCGCAAAGGGCAAACAAAGAAAATGCACAAACGAATACCCCTTGCGTCTAAAGACTGACGCCGATTCGCAACCCATATCCATTGCTATTACGAGAGAAATATAAATATCTTATGAGAAAAGCTACATTTGGCGAACGCCTGCGTTACGCCTTTGATAAAAGTTTGTCCGGCGGCACGATTTCTCTAATCGGCTGGCTCGCTTTGGTCTCCGGTTTGATTGTTGTGACTGCCACGGCAATTTTGTTACTGATGGGAATTACTCCCGAAATCGCCGAAGGGGAAGACCCGAAAACTTTCACCCTTGCCGAAGCCTTGTGGCAGAGCCTGATGCGTACTTTTGATGCCGGCACGGTGGCGGGCGATAATGGTTGGCAATATCGTATGATCATGCTCGTCGTGACAGTTGGCGGCATTTTAATCGTCAGTATGCTCATCAGCGTTTTGTCAAACGGCTTGCAAAACAAACTCGAAGAACTGCGCAAAGGGCGTTCGTTTGTCGTCGAAGAAAATCACACGCTGATTCTCGGCTGGTCTTCGCGGATTTTTCTGATTATTTCCGAATTGGTCATCGCCAACGAAAACCAGAAAAGCCCCCGCGTGGTCATTCTCGCTGACCGCGATAAAGTCGAGATGGAAGAAGAGATTCGCGCCAAAGTCGGCAATACGAAAAACACCCGCGTGGTTTGTCGTTCCGGCAATACGATTGATCTTGTGGATCTGGAAATCGTCAACCCGCACGCCGCCAAAGCAATTATTATTCTCTCGCCCGGCGACACTACGGATGCTGACGCGCAGGTTATCAAAATGATTCTGGCGATTACCAACAACCCGTACCGCCACACGGAACCCTATCACATCGTCGCCGAAATCCGCGACGAGAAGAATATGCAAGTCGCTCACCTGGTCGGGCAAGAGGAAGCCAAGCTGATACTGTCTGGCGACATCATCGCCCGCATCACCGTGCAAACCTGCCTGCAAGTCGGTTTGAGCATCGTTTACACAGAACTGTTAGACTTCGATGGCGATGAGATTTATCTACAGGAGGAACCGCAGCTTGTCGGCAAAACTTTTGGCGAGGCATTGTTTGCTTACCAACATTGTTCAGTGATGGGTCTGCAACAAGCGGCGAGTGGCGTTAAGGTCAATCCGCCGATGGAAACTGTGATTCAACGAGGCGACAAAATTATCACCATCGCCGAAGACGACGACAAGGTTACCTTCAGCGGTTTCTCGCATGTCAAAATTGACGAAAGCGCGATTCGACAAACCTTCGACGAGGTTTTGCAGCCGGAACGAATTTTGATTTTGGGCTGGAATAAACGCGGCAAAACGATTGTCCGCGAGCTTGATAATTATATTGCCCAAGGTTCGTTTCTTAAAATCGTCGCCGATATGCCCGAAGTCGAAATCCAGCAGAGCGGCATCGCCGAAAATTTGCAGCACCTGACCCTTGAATTTGAAGCAGGCGACACAACCGACCGAAAAATGCTTGACGCGCTTGATCTGACTTCATTTCAACACATCATCCTGCTTTGCTATGCCGAGCAACTAGACGCCCAAGCCGCCGACGCGAAAACTATGATAACGCTTCTGCATCTGCGTGACATCGAACAGAAAAAAGGCGAGGCGTTCAGCATTGTCAGCGAAATGATTGATGTGCGAAACCGCGCCCTGGCAGCCATCGCCAAAGCCGATGATTTTATCGTCAGTGATGAATTGACAGGCTTGTTGTTGACCCAGGTTTCGGAAAATGCCGAACTGCTCGAAGTTTTTCAGGATTTGTTCGATGCGGAGGGCTCGGAAATTTATCTTAAACCGGCGAAAAATTATGTTGTTCTGGAACGCGAAGTGAATTTTTATACGGTGATTGAAGCCGCCCGAAAACGCGGCGAAATTGCTCTCGGCTACCGCTTGGAGCGCTTCGCCAACGATGCCAGCCACGCTTACGGCGTGCGCGTCAATCCGCCGAAATCTGAAATGATAAAGTTTGAACTTGGGGACAAAATTATCGCTCTGGCGGAAGACTAAACCATCAAGGTTTGACCTAAACAAGAGCTATTCGCTAGGGTGATTACTAATCGTGCCGCTTGCCATAATTTCATTAGTTGCAGCATTGATAATATTCCAGTCAAGACCATTAACCGAAAATACATAGGTTACGTTTTGTATTGTATATTTGGAATAATAGCTTATGCCTGAGAACAGCCCTTGATTGAATTGAATAATAGGCCATCCCGGACTGCCGCTATTATCCGAGTTACCTTCAAAGGTAAGACCGCTAATATTAATCGTAATTAGTCCATCACTGCCTTCATTCGTCAGGTATTCGTAAAGTCCTGTGAGTGGTACTTTAGCAGAGTCATAAACAATCGGGACATTACAATCCGCACCATAGATGATACCTTCAAATGGGCCTTCAGTCTCAGTCGGGAAATCAATTTTCCCTGGATACGTCGTATTAGTAAGTGCCATTGAACCTCCATTAGAACTAGATTTGATGAACAATGTGGAAGAGCTATTAAGTGGAAGAGCTATTAAACAGATAAGCCTCCATAAATGCAATCCTAAAACTGTGATAATAACCATATGAATGAAAAACAGAACAAGAATCAAGGGAAGATAAGCGGCCAGTATTCGGACACAGCCTATATCGAAAGAAGAACCAGGGCCTAGAGAGCTTATGCAGAGGATTGTGTAAACGGTCAAAGAATCTCCTTGGCAGGTGGAGTTTTCACTCTATTGCTCTATGACCGTTTACACAAAGCTTCTTACACCCTCAGATGAAAGCGGGAGCAAAAAGGAAATAGATTTATCACAACGGTTCTAACTGTTTAATCCGTCTATTACTTTGAGCAGACTTTTTCTTTTTATTTCGCGCCAGATCGTCGGTTGGCAAATCGAAGAAACCAGGGAAGAAAAGCTGGTGACAGAAGCCTTGAAAAAAGTAATCCAGAGACGAAAGCCAGATGCCTGTTTGATCGTGCATAGTGATGGAGGCAGACAATATGCATCAAATGAGTTACGTCAAATCTTGCAAAGTTGCGAGTACCGGCAATTGAGGAGTCGAGCGGGCGAGACCTATGACAATGCCTTTGCCGAGAGCCTGTTTTCCAGGTACAAAGCAGAGTTGTTGGAAGGCGGAGCATTTGCCAATGTGGAAGAAGCGCAAATCGAGAGTTTCGACGACATGGAAAGTTACTACAATATCGAGAGAAGGCATTCGGCGCTTGGCTCCCTCAGCCCGTCGAATATGAGAAAAAGTATTACGCCAAGCAGCAGGAAGCTTTGACAAAAAATCAACCGAAAGGATAAAAGTTAAGTGATACTGGGGCCCGCCAAACCAGGACCCCCTTAGTAGGTAAAAGTTTATTTTGAAGGGTTTAATTATGGATTTAATTGTTTGGTTATGAATGGTTATTGCTTGTTACTTTCCGATGCAGAATCTACAACGACCAAATAGGTATAAGAATACAAGCAATTATGTTCTTACATTGTTTTTCGAGGTACAAATCGGGTACAAAACCTATGCCAGGCAGAATAAAAAAGCAATTTCCAGATCGCCCTGGATTTTCACTTTTATTACTTCTCAATCGTCCTGACTTCTCGTAGTGATACCTTCTCATTAGTGTATAAATCAAGTTGAGACTTGCAAGCTTCAACGTAGCTGCTCGGTAAGCTCGGTTACTTCGTTGTCCCGCCGATGATAGCCCATCTTCTCGACCATCTCTCTGGCGGTCGCCAAGTGTTCGCGGGCTTTGTCTTGGCTGTCTTGCGCCAGATGCAGCCGCGCCGATTCCAGATGATAATCAGTGAGATATAAATCCATCCCGCCGCGGAGGGCAATACGAAATGTTTCAGCCAGATCGCGCTCGGCACGTCCGTAATCGCCCCTTACCCGGTACAACGCAGTGCGCGCCAGCAGTCCGTGCGGTATGTAATCCATTCTCCCTGCCTGTCGCAACCCATCAACAGCGCGTTGCAAAAACTCTGCCGCTTGCGTCGTATCAACCGTGCCCGCCTGTTGCGCTTCGAGCAGCCAGGCGCGCCCCAGTGAGAGGTTGTCTAGCGCCATGGTTAGCAGTCCAAGATGAAAATGATGCTGTGCCCATTCAAGTGTCCGAGCAGCGCGTTCTTTCACTTCCTGAACCTGCCCCTGACAGAGCAGCAGATCGCAGTACCGAAATCCGTACAATGAATAGAGAAATGGGTATGCAGGCTGCCGCTGCTTTTGCATTTCTTCGGCTTCGCGAAAGGCGGTGGCGGCTTTCTCGGTACGCCCCGCCTGATGCAGTGCATTGGCCAACGTTGTTCGTTTGCTCATTCGTTGAGGCTCGTCACCGCTGCGATCCGCCAGTTCCACGCTCTGCCGGGCAAGCTTGAGCGCCTGCGGCAGGTCGCCAAAGACCAGGTAGAGTTCGCTGAGGTTGCCTGCAGGAATGGCAGCTCCAATCCAATCCTCGCTCGCAATTCGCGCATTCAATCCCGCCTGCATCGGCTGTGCCGCTTCATGTAATCGTCCCAGCGCGCGCAAGTCGAAGCCAGCTATTTCCAGAACTAAACCTTTATCCGCTTCCGTGAGCCCGGCCTCTGGTTGCTGCCAAGGTATGACAAAAAAGCCGGACAGTACCGCCAAATCAGCGCCAAATGCGCCAAGCTTGTGAAGATTAAAATACGCTGGCCCTCTCTGAATCCGCCGGTTGTAAACCTCATCGAGCACCTCCTGATGCCTACCCGCTGCGCAACCATGCGATACGGCGGCAAACAGCGGTGACATCTCTTTGACCGTGTCAGGTAATTCTTTAGCCGTGCGCGTGAAGTGTTCGTAGAGCCGATTGTTGGCTTCGCGCCAGGCCTCGGGACGCTTGTCTTTGAGCTGTTGTTTGAAATGCTCGCGCACTAATGGATGCGTATCCAGCGTGTCAGGGGCATTCGGCGATGCTGCGCCCAGCAACTTGATACGGCGCAGCTTCGCCAGTGCTTGTTGCCACTGTTGCCCTTCCAAATCTTGAAATGCTTCGGTCAACCCTGGAATCGCGGGCGCGGCGCGTAAGGCAACGATGGATCCAGCTTCGGCGGGACGATTAAATAGCCCCAGCAAGCGCAGCACCGCCAGTTCTACGCCATCGCCCAGCCACGTTTCATACGCGGCAATCATGTTTTGCGCATTGTCGCCGTGCCGTGTGTCCTCAAACAGATTCTCAACCTCTTTGCGCCGTCGGATGTCGCTGTACAACACTTCATTCAGATAACTGCCCAACAAAGTCAATGAGAAAGCGTGTCCATTGAATTCTCTTGAAGCCTCTTCCAATTCCTCATCATCGCCTTTTACTTTCAGCGCCCGCAAAAGCTGCGCGCCTGCTTGCGGCGTCAGATGTTCAAGTTCGTGTTGCAGAACCGTGCCGCTTTCAAACTCAACTAAATCGCCGACCTGCTGGCGTGTCGAGATTACGCACAGTCCCGCTTGTTGTGCCGCTAACTCAACTAAGAGCGCCTGCAACGCCGCATCCTTCAATCGTCCTTCCTGCGCCCCCGGCGGATGTTGCAGCGGTTCAAGTCCGTCAAGAACCAGCAGGGTGCGAGTTTGCCGAATAAGATATGCCAGTCGTTCGCCTTTGTCCCACGGCGAGCCAAGCGTCGGGTCTGAGTCGCCGAACCAGCGCAACGCTTGATCAATGAACAGGTCGGCAGAGGTGGCGCATTCGCGGGTGCCCTGACTGTAAAACGACCAGGCATAGACACGCTCTGCGCCGCGATAATTGTCGAGCGCCATGCATTTCTTTACCCAATAATTGACCAGCGCGGTTTTACCGACGCCACCCCAGGCGACGAAGGTAATGATGTTGATTTTAGGATTGGCCCAGGCATAGTCGAGAAGTTGCAATTCACTGTCGCGCCCAAAGAGGTCGGGACCACTAACTGGCAAACGGGCAATGGAAGTATGGACGGCTGAAAGTGGCGCGTGTTTTTGGTTAGGATTTTGTACAAGCGCCTTCAATTCACCAAGTAACTGCTTCAACGGTTCTTTCGCAACCTGCTCGCCCATCGCTATTTCGATAATCGCGATCAACGTGCGCTGATCTGCTTTCTCAAAAATGTTGAACCAGGTAGTCGATGGCTTATCAGTGAGCGTCACATTCTGGGGGGTATGCCCGCTTGGGTGATGATGCGGCGAATCTCTGTTCTGTCCCAGTACAACTCTGCCAGTTTAACTAAAAGCTTATTGTGGGTTGCTGTATACTCCATGGGTTTCCGCTTTACAATGCTAGATTACGCCCACACCTTTTAGTCCCGCGATGACCGTGTTAATGTGAATTCCTTCGTTGCGATAGAACGTCTGTTTGGGGTCGTTGCCCGGCTCGCGCAGCCAGCCGCCGCTGTGGTGCAGCGCGATGACGTTCCAATGCGTATCGAACACAGGCGCGCCAGAGGAGCCGGGTTCGGTATCGGTCAGATATTGCACCACGCGTTTGGGTGAATCAATAAATGTGATGACATTATGATATAGCGCAATCTGCTTTGGTCCCCCGCCAGGATGCTGAATAATAATGGTGAAATCATCAACTTTTGGGTCCTGTTCAGCCAGTTTCAGCACTGACCACTGGCTGCCCGCAAGTAGATCTGCTTTCGGTTTCACTTTCACCACTGTCCAGTCATCATCCGCCGAGGTTTTGAATAAGCTGTCGGGATCAAGTTCATAGTCGTCGGAGGTAGCTGCCAGACCGCTTTCGGTCTGTTGATAATTGAACTGCGCCTTTGCCGCGCGCGCCTGCGCTTTGTCTTCCAGTACGTGATGATTGGTGAGCAACAAATCATCCCTAATCAGAAAGCCTGAGCCCCTGCCACGCTCACCCAAATCCAAACGGGCGACGGCTTTGGCACGTTGCAGTCCCCTCTCTAAAAACGCAATCGGCAGCAGCGTACTCTGCTTTCCCATGATCTTTTCGAGTTGTTCAGAATCTACTGGGCGTTTCCAAGCCACATCTTTTGCGATGTCGGCCCCACGCACGTTGGTGAGTGCATGCTGCTTCGCCAGCAACAGCACCTCCTTTTTTGCGGGTGGCTGTTCGCTGGCGGCCTCGTCAATGATGGCCTCCACGCTGGCGGCATCGTGCCGCGCGTAATCAAGGATGGAGTGCCAGTTGTTGAGGGCTGATCCTGGAAAATCGATGAACACCGGATTTAACCCGGCTTGCTGTACGATACGACGCTGATCCGGCACGGCCAAATACAGATCCGCTAGAATATCGCGCAAGTTGATCAAGTTATTGTCCCATATAAGCGTAGCCATTCTATTTATTCCTTTCCTTGGTTTACAAACCAGCGCGGATGACGCGCGGCCAGTCGCACAATCAATTCGTCGAGCTTTTTGTGCTCAACCGCCTTGTCCAAAAACTGGCTGATTTGTTCTGCCAGACTGCCGCCAGCAAACCACAGCGCCGCCTTGAGCTGGATTTCGTCGGATATAACTTTCAGTTCATCCGGTTCGCGAATCGTGTCTCCCATTTTCTGTAACAAGGGCTCGATGGCGTGCTTGCCGAGCATGCGCTCACGCACACGCGCTTCGAGCAGGCTCAGTTGGGATTTGGCTCCTGCATCGAGTCGGCGAAGTTCGGCTGGCGAGAGAAATTCGGCCTCCCACATCGGCTGCACCATGTCGCCAGCGATCAGGTAGCGTGCATGTGGGCTTACGTCTTTGCGGTAGCGGTCAAAAAAATCTTCGACCTGCTTGCGGTAGTCTTTCTCACCCGTGAGCACACCTACATAAACATAATCGAACAATTCGCTTGCACCCGATTCGTATTCCATAATCGAGAACGGCGCAATGTAAGTCTCCTCGCGGTCATCGCTGAGAGTGATAGAGCCTGGGTCTTTGAGTTCAAGATAACCACGCGGGAGGCCCCGGATAACAGGAAAGTTGGTTGTCCACTGCTGCGACATTGGCACCCAACGCGCCGCGCCGCTGATCACGCATCCTTCGATGCTCCCATCTCGCTTAATGTAATCCCATACATCATCTGACATCCGCACGGGCACGCCCTCTGCCACATCAGCGTTTCTCACCAGGGTTGCCAGTCGTGTGCCATCATCGCCCGGCGGCAACCGAAGCGTCCCTACGCCGCCCATCACTCGTGCAGACCGCTGAGGTGGCGGATAGGCATAGCCACCAATATCCTTCTTTGCATTCTTGAAACTATCGCGCAGCACCTCAGATTCGGGAGTCCACACCAGTCCCGGAACGCGCGCCACCCATTCCGACAGCCGGAAGTGATCTAACAGGAACGTGGTGTTCCAGGCGCTTGACGGAGATTTGAACACCAAGTCCCAGAAACCACCATCCGTAGCGACAGCCTCTGCTTTGGGTCCGCTGTCGGTTGGCAGTTGGGTCGGGTGTTGCAAGGGGTCGTCAGCTCGGGCATAGCTATTTGCGGTCTCGATAACGTGTGTGCCGATCAAGCTTTGTAAGAGTGACATAATTCACCTGAAAATAGCGGGCGTTTGCACAGCAAGTCGCTCCATTAGGCTATCCTGCTTCTTTGCTGCAACGACGGCGGCAAGAAATTGACTATACTGTTCGGCAAGCGTGGTGTTTGTCTTTTGCCAGTCTCGCTTATCAAGCTTTACTTCATCCGATAGACGCACCAAGTCAGCATCGCTTAACACGCTCTGCATTTTCTCCAGCAACTCGTCGAGCACGCTCTTGCCAAGCATGTGTTCGGTCACGCGTTCTTGTAGGAGTTCGAGCTGAGAGCGGGCGCTACCATCCTGTGCCAGCAAATCAGCAGGCGTATTGAAATCTGCCGGCCACAACTCCTCAACCAAATCCCCGGCGGTAAGATAGCGACTGTGAGTACCACCAAACTGGAGCCGATACCTCTCAAAGAATATCTCAAGTCCTTGACGAAAGTCCTTCTCATCCGTGTGCGCGCCACAATAGACATAATCAAACAGTTCATTGGCCGTGGACTGATATTCCATAATCGTGAACGGATAAACCCAAGTCCGTACCTGGTGATCGTTAACGGTAATCGCATCGGGATCTTTGAGGACAAAATAGCCCACCGGGATATTGCCCGTTGAACGAAAATGCGCAGACCACGATACCTCCATCGGTTGCCAGCGCGCCAAGCCCGAAATTACACAGCCTTCGCACGAGTTATTCTTCTGCATTCGATCCCACACCTCCGGCATGACCAAAACCGGCACACCATACGACGCGTCGCCTTTTGAAGAGATAGAGAATAACCATTCGCCATTAGCGTTCGGTGGTAGCCGTAAGGTGCCGACGCCGCTCATCACGTGCGCTGACTTTACGTGAGGTTGATAGACTTCCAACCCATCCACCAATACGAGCGACGATGCAGGATTGTTACTGGTAATGATGTCGAGCAATTGCTGGGATTCCGGCTTGTGTGCCAACCCCGGCACCCGTGGCACCCACTCTGACACTGTCAGCTTTTGGAAGGCAAACATCTTGTTCAAAAATCGTCGCTTGTCGGTAAAGATGCCATCCCAGAACACCTCGTCTATCGTGTAATTCTCGGTGACCGGAAGCGGATTCAAATCTACGACGGGCGTGGCCGTCAGTAACTGATCAGCCCTTGAATAGTTGTCCACGGTTTCGTTGATCCGAGCTGCAATCAAACCTCTAGTAAGAGACATAGATACCTCCTATGGCAACGGGCCATCCACATTGACCCCCGTCGCGCTGCGAATCCAGTCTAGAAACTTGTCTACGCGCACGTAGATGCCCCCGTCGCCGCACATATTTTGCGCATTGTTGGTGCCACGGGAGGTCGCGCCAAGCAGAAAATAGCCGTTGCCGTTCGGGTCGGAAATGTACAGCGGCCCGCCACTATCACCTTTGCACGAATCACGACGCAATCCCAAATGCCCTGCGACCATCTCAAAATCGGGGCGGCTACCGTATGTCTGCTGGTCTTCAAGCGATGCAGAACTGAGTGACATCACTGGCACTCTGGCGTAGCGCTTGATGCCATAGCCTTCTGTGCCCGCCAGATTCGTATGGCCAAAGCCCGCTACTGTTGCACTGCGCGGAGCACCCACTTCCGCGCCTTGTGCTACGTGGCGAGGTGTGGCGAGCGCCGCGCGCTGCAACACCAGCACACGAATGTCAACGTTTGGGTCAGGGTGAGGAATGTCGCTCGCAACGTCTATCGTTTCGCCGCTTTGTGGTTGGCTGACATTTGTGCCAAAAAATACGCGCGAAATGCTTTGGCAATGTTTGGCCGTGATTACCAGTGTGGGAGCGATCAGGGTGCCAGTGCAGTAATATCCCGTTTCATTACCAATCGCGCAACAATCTGAAAATCTAGATGTCGTGATGCCGCCGACGATTTCAAGGTCGTTCTTGCCTTCAAAAACAATTTCGTCAATGGTTACCGGCTCAATCAGGTTCTGATCCGCTATCCGGTCGCCTTTCACCAGCTTTTCAAGCTGATCGAGTTCTTCACGGAGCCGTCCAATATGTTCCAGGATTTTTGATGTATCACTCATGTTCACTTTCTCCCGTAGATGTAGTTTCATCTACCTGTCTAAACCCTCTTCATTGGTTACCCCTTCAAGAAGCCTTTGGTTTATGGGAAACCACCCGGCGATCTGCGGTTGTTTTCGTCTACGGCTTACCCCTTCACAAAATTGCCTATAGAACTGAAAACGACCAGGACTTCAGCTGCGCGCAATTGCTTTTTTGACAATTCAACGAGGGCGTAAATGAACTGCAGCGCACCGCCGGTTTATAAGATTATGTTTCCTCTAGTTGTGGTCACCTAAAGTTTGACTGCTTATGAACCCCTGGTTTCTATATGCGCGGCACACCAAGATTCGGGGCGATCAACAGGATGGGCTAAACAATAACGTACCTTTGAA
>JANMSG010000438.1:0-4423 GCA_031389065.1 Acidobacteriota bacterium
AGAGCTTTGAAGCCGGGAACGCCGGGCACCTCAGGTATGGTGATTAACCAGGTGCCGACGATTTTCGCGGTCTCGGCTGTCGCCTGCGCTTCGATTGCTCCCTCTTGTGCGGACAAGTTCCGGTCGAAATCTGCGGGAGTAGGGTTTTGTATCCGAGTTCGGGTTTTCGCTAACTCTGACCAACTGCCTCTACGCGATTTCGCATTCTGGAAAGTTTGTGCGCCAGCAATGGAAGTTTGTGCAATAAGAAGGAACGCGATAGCGAGTCCTACAATGTTTCTTTTCATATTCATAATTCTTTTCTCCTATTCTCACTCTTAAATTTTATAATTTTATTCGGGCGTTAAGCCTCTGTAGCGATTTTCGACTCTTTCGTGGTCTTACTGCTAACAGCCGATTTCGTCTCTGAGGCTTTTCTCGCCCAACGCCAGCGAATATAATCAAATCCGCTGGGCAAGTCGTGATGGACACCTGACGAAACCGTGATGTTTCGCTGTTGCGTATTGAAGTCTTGATGGTTGGGTGACGAAATGGCATTTTTGAGGCAAAAAAACGGCATTTTTTACTCTTTCGACGATGTTGTGGTTGATTGTGAGGGTTTTCGCGTCCTCAAAGATGGGCAGGCGCGGACTTTGGAACCGCGTGCTTTCGATCTGCTGGTCTTCTTATTGGAGCATCACGGGCGGTTATTGGAAAAACAAACCTTGTTTGAGAATGTCTGGAAAGATGCTTTCGTTACAGATAACGCGCTGACGCGAGCCATCAAAGAGATTCGCCGCGTCATTGGCGATGATGCCAGCGCCCCGCGTTACATCGAAACGATTCCCAGACGCGGTTATCGCTTTATTGCCGAAGTCAAAACTCATGCTTCGCAAGTATCAGAGACCATCCCTCAAGTAACCGAAGCTGAGGCTACGCAAATCACCGCGCACACGCCCGAAGCCGCCGCCGCTGCATTCAATTACAAAGTTTTAAAGAAGCTAGGGCAAGGGGGCGGCGGGGTTGTCTATTTAGGCGAAGATTCACGCTTGCAGCGCATGGTGGTGCTGAAATTTCTCTCCGATGAACTGGTGACAGACGAACGCGCCAGGCGGCGTTTCCTGCGCGAAGCGCGCCTGGCGTCGGCGCTCGAACACCCGAATATCTGCGCCATTCATGAAATCAATGAAACCGAAGAATTCAGTTTTATTGTTATGCAATACGCCGAAGGGGAAACACTCAAACAGGTCATCAACAACAAACCTTTAGGCTCTGACGCAACATTTGCGATAGCCTTGCAAATCGCTGACGCCTTACAAACTGCGCACGAACGCGGCATCATCCACCGCGACATCAAGCCTGGCAATATCATGGTCAACGAAAGCGGGCGCGTCAAAGTGCTTGATTTCGGTCTTGCCAAATCCATCGCTCACGAAACCAGCGATTCAAATGGCGAGAGTATAGACTTGACGCAGCAAGGCGCAGTACTCGGAACGCCCGCGTATATGTCGCCGGAACAAGCGCAGGGTGAGCGCGCCGACCCTCGCAGCGACATCTTCTCTTTTGGCATCGTACTCTACGAGATGGCTACCGGGCGCAAGCCCTTTGCCGGCAAGTCGCAACCTGAAACCATGAATGCCGTAATCAATACGCCGCATAGGCCCATCAATTCCTTGAATCAAGAGATGTCCGCAGAATTATCGGCAGTTATTGATCGCGCGCTGGCGAAAGAACCTGTCAATCGCTACCAGTCCGTGCGCGAGATGCGCAATGATTTGCGCCAATTGATTTCGCAAACCAGCGGCTGGCGCGATTCATTCACGACGCCGGACGGCGGGATGGTGCCTTATTCGCCAATCCAACAAAGAACGGTACCGGCAAAGCTCAAGTTGTGGTTTGCCAAGACGACAGCCACGCCTTCGGGCAAAGTGAGGTTGGCGCTGACCGCTCTTGCGATTTTGCTTGCAGTTGCCGCTACGACAGCTTTCCTATGGCGCAACGCCAATATCAGGTGGGCAAGAAATTCCCTTCCGGGCATAGAAAAACTGGCGCAGGAACAGAACTATTTCGAGGCTTACGAACTTGCCCGCAAGGCGCAAATCTATCTGCCCGATGACCCAACCCTTGCGCCAATATTGCCGGTCATCTCCGATACGCTTTCTGTGACCACAGAACCAGAAGGCGCTCACGTTTACCTGAAACGCTTTTCGCCAAACCCCATGGGCCAGCCAGCCGAGCGCCAGGAGGTCGGCATAACCCCTCTCAATAACCTGAGAATCGCTCGTGGTGAATACATCCTCTCGCTGGAAAAAGATGGTTATGCGATGGCTGAACGGACAGTATCGAATATATTATCGCTGACCGGAAACGCTCTGGTGCCGCCTGATGAACCCAGTAATTTTCACATCAAACTGGTTACCGTGGATGAAGCTTTGCCGCGCATGGTTTTTGTTCCGGGCGGCATTTACACCTTAGCCAGCCGAAATAGACCGACCGAGGGTAAAGTTCAACTCGATGATTTTTTCATAGATAAATATGAGGTGACGAATCGCGAGTACAAAGAATTTACTACCGCCGGTGGTTACTACAAACGCGAATACTGGAAGCGTCCGTTCATTAAAGATGGCAAAGCTCTCGAATGGCAGGAAGCGATGAAAGAGTTTCGTGATCGCACGGGCTTACAGGGTCCGCGCAGTTGGACGGGGCAGAATTTCGGCGAAGGCAAAGCAGAACACCCGGTCACAGACATCACCTGGTACGAAGCGGCAGCTTACGCTGAGTTCAGAGGCAAACAACTGCCGACCATTTTTCAATGGGAGAAAGCTGCGCGCAACGGCTTGTTCACGTATTACTCCGGATATGTCTTACCATGGGGGTCGGTAGAGTACGGCAGCACGGTCGAAGGACATGCGAATGTCAACAGCAGCGGCACCACTCCTGTTGATAGCTTGGCATTTGGAATGAGTCCGTTCGGTTGTTACAACATGGCTGGCAATGCCAGTGAATGGTGTTTGACGGCGGTTCCCGAAGGCTACACCTTCGTCGGCGGTTCCTGGGGTGATCTGTTTTATGTCTTTGTGGACATAGGCGCTTTCCCGGGTTTTTACGCTTCTAATAAATTGGGATTCCGTTGTGTCAAAAACTTATCTGAAGCGGCTAAAAATCAAACGGCTCAGCGCCTTGATACGGCAAAACAAATTCCGGTTTATCTGCCGACAAGCGAGGCCACATTTCAAGCGCTGCTCAGTCATTATCGTTACGACAAACCGCCGCTTGAGGCGCAAATCTCCGAAGTTGTGGAGACAGACGAATGGCGGCGTGAAAAAATAACTTACAAGAGCGCCAGCGAGGAGCGGGCGATTGGGTATTTGTATCTGCCCAAAACTTCTGCGCAGCCGTTTCAAGTGATTCAATTTCTTCCCGCAGGGGATGTCTATGGCGGCTATTTCACCATCGCTGAATCTGTTGAGATGCAGATAGCCCCGTTCATCAAATCGGGCAGAGCAGTTTGGGCAGTGGTTTTTAAGGGATTCAAAGAACGGGAGAATGCGCCTGATTATGTGCCGCCGCGCCGGTCAACTGTCAAACGCCGCGAAGAACTTGTCGCACACACCACAGATTTGCGTCGCGGCTTGGATTACCTGGCAAGCAGAGGTGATCTGGATATGAGCCGCATCGCTTTTTACGGCTTCAGTCAAGGCACAGAAGAAGGATTCATATACGCCGCAGTCGAAAACCGTTATCGTTCCATAATATTGGTGGCCGGCAGCCTCCCTGCCTCTAACCCTGCGTGGCTCCCCGAAATCACTCCGGCGAATTTCGCTTATCACATCATTGCGCCCAAGCTGATGCTCAACGGACGGTACGACGAAGTCTTCCCGCTGAAGACGGACATTGAACCGCTTTACAAATTCTTGCGCGAGCCCAAGCGACAGTTTTTGTACGATGCCGGACATAGCCCTCCGCTTGAGATCATCGTGCCTGTCGTCAATAGCTGGTTGGATGAAACGCTGGGACCGGTCAAGCGTAATTGATAAAGGAAGCGGCAGGCGAATTTTTACAAAGATTGGCGTATCGCTGTGGAGTATTGTCAAATGGGCGAAGTCATAGCAGGATAGTTCCCCGCTATGACTTCACAGAAAAACCTCAGAAAATTATTGCCTGAATTATGGCAGCGCTGGCACAATCACCGTATCAATGGCGTGGATGATGCCATTGGCAGCCGTGATGTCTGATTGCACGACACTGGCTTCGCCAATTTTCACCTTGCCCTCTGTTGATTGAATCATGATTTCAGAACCTGCAAGCGATTTGTTTGGTTTTAGATTCGCTGGATCCTGAAACGTCACCATTCCTGAAACAATGTGAGAGAGCAGAACCATTTTTAACTTCTCTTTGTGGTTCAGAAGCGCGTCAAGCTCACCTGCCGGGAGTTTCGCAAACG
>JANMSG010000517.1:0-8573 GCA_031389065.1 Acidobacteriota bacterium
TTTCGTCAAACTTCTTGTTCCAGTAAGAGCCTAAGCCCGATGTGTGGGTGAGCAATTGATGAATCGTGATTTTCTCTCGTACATCTTTGTTCGGGTAATCGGGCAGGAATTTTCCGACCTTGTCATCAAAGTTGAGCTTGCCTTTTTCAGCGAGCTGCGCGATTGATACGGCAGTGAACATCTTGTTCATCGAGCCTAAATTGAATTTCGTGTCCAGTTTGTTCGGCGCATTGGCGCTTTTGTCTGCGAGTCCGTAAGTTTTTTTGAAAATCGGTTTGCCGTCTTTTGCAAGCAACACTACGCCGGACAATTTGTCTTCCGCAGCCTGTGTATCAAGGAAAGTTTCAAGCTCTTTCAAGGCTTCTGCTTCGGTCAATTTTTTCGCTGGAGCCGTAAGGCTTGCAGACCCATTGACGCTCGCGGAACTCTTTTCATTGCTCGGAGGTGATGCCGGTTGAATATCTATCGAGGCAATGGCGTGAGGCGGAGAAGCTAGAGTTTGAATGGTGAAGTTGAGCCAACCGCCATCCTTCTTTTTCTGAACCAATGTCGTGATTGCATAATCGGACGAGCGTACCACGCTATGAATTTTCAAGCCACCGCTCTGATTGTAAAAATCCATATCCTGCCCTGCGTTTTCATCTGTGTCGCCGCGTTCCGTGTGAAATCGTTTCATGGTTTGAAGATCGCCACTATGAAAGGCTTTTAAAAACGCAGCGAGCGTCTTTCCTGCGGGTGTTTCAGGCAATTTCACTTCGTCGCCGCTGGTGTGCGTCGCAGACTTTGCCTCATTGCTTGTGGGCGCAGATGCCGGTTGCACGCGAACATTGGCAATGCCATGAGGCGCGTTAGATTCAACCTCTATCGAAAATTTGAGCCAACGTCCGTCCTTCTTTGCTTGCGTAAGAACTTCAATTTCGTATTCAGCGGCGCTCGTGACGCTGTGCAGTTTCAAGCCGCCGCACTGATTGAAAAAGCCCAGGTCTTGATTGGCATTTTCCGCATTGCCTCCGTGTTCACTATGAAATTTTTTCAGAGTTTCGAGGCTTCCTGTATTGAAGGCTTGCAAAAATGCTGCGAGAGTTTTGCCCGCAGGAGTGCTGGGCAACTTCACTTCATCGCTTGATGGCGCTTCCGCGTTCGGTTGATTCGTATTGATTTCACGGCTCATTTGCATAGCGGGTTTCGCGCCGCTTGCGGATTTTTCATCAAGCTCTTTTTGTAGAGCAGCAATCAAGCCTGTCAATTTTTCACGGCGCTGTGGGTCGGTATTTTTTGCAACGATGTTTTTCAAGGCTGAAAGTTGCGCGACTTTTAACGCCTGGTCTGCCGGAACTTCAACATCAGGTTTCACGCCTGCGCCTTCCCAATTGGTTTTCGTAATCGGGTTGATGGCGCGACCGGCGGGAACGCCTATGCCGAAGTGGTCATTGATGCGATAGAAGTCAACGGGGTGCGCGCCTCCACCCGTGGTTTCGCCGACGATGGTGGCGCGTTTCAAATTTTTCAAGTTGTAAGTGAACTCTTCGGCTGCGGAAAAAGTTCGGCGACTGGTTAAGACGTAAACCTCTTTTTTGTCGCCATACTTTTTGCCCGCGACTTTATCGAGCGTCCAATACTCTGTTGTTTTGTTCGTGGGTCGCCAGTAAATATCGTTGAGGTGTGTGCGTTTGTCGAACAGGTAGCTGCAAAGCAATTGAACCATTTCAGGCTGCCCGCCGCCGTTGTTTCTCATGTCAAAGATGAGCGCGTCCGTATTCGCCACAGTATTCATCGCTTCAGCAGCCGTCTCGGCAGCCCATTCAGCGTTCTGAAATCCGCGCAGATCAATGTAACCCAGGTTGCCATCTAATGGCTCTACTTTTTGAAAACCGAAATTCCGCGATTTAGCCGAGGCGCGGGCTTTTTCCTGGTCTTCTTTGCTTGGCTCTTTTCTAATTGGCAAACCTTCGCGGTTGTAGACTACGCGAAGATGTTTGTCGTGGCTCACTTCACGAAGATGGGTTGTGAGCGTAGAGGCAAGAAGCTGCGGGCTGGTGATTTGCTCATACTCTTTGCCCTTTATACGCCCGCGAATCGCCTGCTCCATTTTTTTTGCGACTTCAGGAAAGACATAGGCATCGTTGAGATTTTTCAAAGCGCCTTCGATGACCATCGTACGAGTCGCAGCATCAAGCTGCACATCGGCTTGCGCGCTCGTTGTCTGTGGCGTTTGCGCAAGCGTCATAAATGAATTCAATAACATGGTAGCAATAACAAATAGCCCCATGTTTATTGATGATTTCTTTCTTCCTTGTTTCAATGAGTACTTCATAATTATCTCCTTTTCCAAATGGCTTTGCGTGCTTGCGTCCTGATGTTAAAAGTTTCTCGCAAATTATCGAACGTGAAAAGCGGGCAAAGGCGTTTGCGTTAAAAACTGAAGCGCATTCCGCTTTCGATTCTGCGACCTGGCAAAGCCGCTGTCGCCTGACCGAAGAAAGGCGAAGTTTGCACGCCCGAAAAATTCGTTTTGTTCGCGTGATTGAAAATGTTGTAGGCCTGAAGGTAGAGTTCGCCGCGCCAGCGTTTATTTGCAAGCGCCGCTCCGCCCATGCCTCCCAGTATATCTGCGTCGCCTGAGCGAATCAGTTTGATTTGCGGACCGCCGCCGCCCGCAGACTCTTTCGGTTTGCCGAAACCGAAACCCCAACTCAAACGTGTGCCTGCGTCCCAACGCGGCGCGCCACGCGCGCTGTTGCGCCCGTAACCTTGTGGTCTGTCGTTGCTCACGGTGTCGCCGTTGTTATCAAAACCCGTAGTGATGCTGTAAGGGGTTGCCGAACTGGCTTGAAAGATCGTCCCGACACGAAGATTCAACGGCAATTGATAATTGACCATCGCAAAGAAACGATGCCGCACATCACCTGCTGTGGGACCGCGCTCGACTCGCAAGTTAAAATTGTCGGCAGGCAAAGCAAACGCGCTGTCTGCTTCGTTCGTGGCGCGCGACCAGAAATAATTGAACCCTGAGAAAAAACGCTTCTGCGGCTTTGCTATGTTCAAGTTGATGCTCAAGCCCTGCATTGATGAATTCGCCGTTGACTCAACTTGCGTGATGTTGCCGTCAGCAGGATTCGGTCTGATACCATTTACAGGCGCGTTGAGGTTATGACCGCGCAATTGATTTGTACCGCGTTGATAAAAATAATTGGCAAACATTTGCCCTAAACCGTCCAACTGTCTTTGCAAGCCGAACGAAAATTGTTTGACGGTAGGCATCTGAATCCGTGGGTCGCGCGTGTACAGGCTGGCCGGCAGAGTAAGCTGTGTGCCGCTTGCCAGAGGGTTCGGGAAGCCAGGATTTTGCACGATCAAATCGCTTTGGCGTTGGCCATCTACGCGCAAAATTTGTTCCGTAACATCAGGCTGAATCCAGCCGTAAAAAATTCCTGCGCCGGCACGAAAAGTCGTCTTGCCGTTTTGAAAGGGTGACCAGGCTACGGCGAAACGCGGCGCAAAATTGCTCTTGTCCGAAAGATTACTTTGCAATTCGTAGCGCAAGCCTGCGCTCAAAGAAAGGCTTTTACTCAACTTAAAATCGTCTTGTAAATAGAGACCAACTTCATGTTGCGAATAGTCAAGGAGCGGATTGCCCGTGCGCTTGGTAAAAGTCGTAGGGCGAGCGTTGCGAAACGCATCCAGGCTTGAGAATACGAAGGTGCCGTTGACGTTTTGTCTTTCGTCGCTTCGATAATTGCCGAATTCGTAGAGCACGCCTGCGCGCATCGAATGCCTGCCGAATACGAAATCAACATTGTCGGCGAACTCCATCTCTCGAACGTTACGCGAACCTTGAATCTGCGCGCCGCCGCTCGTGAAGGCATTTTGCACAATGACCGTAGGCGCGTTTGATGCTGACGATTTCTCAATCTCTTGCCAGCGCGTTTGAAAACGAATCTCGTTGACCAGACGCTTGCCAATCGTTCCCGTGTCGGCAAAACGCAGGATGTGTTCGGCTGTGTCGTTGGTAAAAGCGCGTTCGGGCAAATCGAAATCGCCTACGCCAAGATTGTCGAAGCGATTGGCGTTGCGTTGATACTCTGCGCGCAGGAAATGAGTTTTCGACAAGACATGTTCGACTCGCGCAGTCAGATTCAGGGTTTTTGAAGGGCGACGAATGATGTCGCTGAAATTTCCATCCGGCAAAGCGGCAACAATCGTCTTCGATTCATAAGATGAATTGCCATCGCCTGAAAGAAAGAGCGATGTGTGATTGCGCCACAAGGGACCGTCGAGCGAAAAGCCGAAACGGCGCAACTGCTCCGCTCCGCGCACAGGCGCAAAGGCATTGCGTGCATTGAGCGATTCATCGCGGAAGCCGAAATTTATGGAGCCATGCCAATCGCTGGCGCCGGGTTTGGTGAGAATGTCTATGCTCATGAAATCCGCTTCGTGACTATCGGCAGAGTACGGGTTCATGCGAAAACGAATCTCGCGGATTTGTGATTTTGGAGGAAGCTTACCGCCGCGAAACCCATTGATGCGAAGCGCCGCGCCTGGCCCGCCCATATTGCGAATCGCCTGCTCGAATTCTTCAGGGTCATCGGGCAGTGCGGCAATTTGCTCGGCTGTCAGGACGCTTGTGAATGCGTTGCCGCGTGGGTCTAAATTTTTTTCGCGGTTGTCTTGCGCAACGGTCACGTCTTCTTTCACGCCTTCAATTGCCAGTTTCACTTCAAACTTGTTCGCGCCATTTTTAAGCGAATTGTTATTGCACTCTTGCGCGAGGAACCCATCTGCAGCAACTTTCAATTGATAAGCGCCTATCGGCAATCGCAGAAAAACCACTTCACCGCGTTCGTTGGTTTGCAGCATCTGTTCGAGGCTGGCAGTTTTCAATTGAACGGTTGCGGCAACGACCGCCGCGCCGTTCGGGTCAAGCACAACGACGCGCAAACTGGACTCGCTCTTTGCCTGAGCCATCGCGTTGATCTGGGCAAGCGTGTTTGTTGCTACAGTGGCAAGCACGATTATCAAACTCAATATCTGAATGCAAATTGTTTTCATGAACATACAAACCTTTTTAAAAGTCTGGAGTCGAGAGTCTGGAGTCCGGAGTCCGGCATTTGAAGTGCTGGCGCTACTTAAAACCGATGACACCAAATTGGCTACAGGAGCCTGTTTCAAGGTACGAGCAAAATTGTATCACTCGGACTCCAGACTCCAGACTCCGGACTCTGGACTTCGGGGCGCTATTTCTTGAACTTTTCCGCTTTGAGTGGCGGGTTGATTTTGAACTTGGTCATATCCCATTCTTCCGCTACTTCGCCATTTACCGAGCGCGAAACTTTGTGTGGCAAGAGCACTCCATCAACCGTGCGATAATCCGAATAGAAGATTTGTACATCGCTCTCTTGAGCGTTGTTTTGCGCTTTGGCAATTTCGTCTTGAGCCTGTTTTTCTATCTCTTTGGATTTCTTTTCGCCGTCTTCCCTGCTGCTGGCTTGAACGGTTCGCAATACCATTTTCGGCACGACACTTCGATAAGAGAGCATCAAAGGCTGATGCGTCTTCTTGTCCAGAAACAGACGCGCGGCAAATCCGTCAGCATTTTTCGCGTCAATCAGGTCAGCTTTACCTTCCGGCGCATCGGCTTCGCCGGCGTAGGTGAATTGAATTTGATACGCCTCAGGGGCGCTCAATAACCAGGCTACCAGAGTGCGCGTTACCTCTGCTTTCAGGGCGCGAAGTTGCGCGGCATGGGCTTTCGGGTCGTCGCCTCCGGGTCGGCGCATCATCATCATGCCGCCGCCGCTTGAACTGGAATCGAAGAACATCTGCTCGCCGTTGAAACCTTCGATTCTGATTGCCTGAGCCGCGCCGCCCATCAAAGTCAGATTTTCCGTGCGCTTGAATTTATCGGGCAGCAAAAATTCCAGATCGAATTCGCCGGACATTTCAGGCGCTTGAGAACCTAAGATGCGGCGGAATTTGCCCGATGCTGTAAGGCTCTGCACCGCTTTGAGCTTTGCCTCGCCGCCCAGAGCCTTGCGCACTTCGCTAAGCAATTCCTGAGCGCGAGCCACATCCGCATTTGGTTTATCGTCGGTTAAATGAACACCAGGGTAAGTTGCGCCTGTGGTTGCCAATACCATTACTAAAAAGAACTCGATTAATTTGTGCATAAAATTTCACTCTCCTTCTATCGTTGTGTCAGAGATTCCTGACCCGCATATGTATTAACGCACAAAAAATGAAACCAGTGGTTAAGACTAAGCAAAGAGTTTGTTAAGGATGTAAAATTTCACTTTTCCCGCGCTCTGTTTGCCTTATTTTGCTTTATTTTGCGCTGGAAAGTTTTTCAGAGTTTTTCACGAAACTGCACCCTAGTTGCACCTTACTTGCACCCGGAAGTTTTATAAGTGCAATTGATGAAGCAACAACGGATTTTTGATAGCAACGCGATGAAGCGAGTAGCACAAATTGAATAGATTTATTTTAGAAGGTCAGATATGAGTAGATTTCCAACAGCAACAGAGCGTAGTCAAAGCCTTGATGCAAACCTCGCAGCCTACTTCTCTACAAATCAAGGCTCCTGCGTTCGCTCGCTTCTGCTCAATGTCATCAGCGAAATTGAAAGGCTCGAATCTGTCATCGCGCAACAATACGAAAGCCTTGAGGCTGTCGAGCAGAGCATAAGCGACATTGAACTGGAAACTTTGGAATCCATCTTCAATGAGACCAGCATGGGAGCCAAGCAAAAGACGGGTGCTCGATTCACGAATGACCATCAAAGGCGCTACGAACAGCGCTCGCGGCTCCGAAGGAACTCCAGCTATGCGAGCCTACAGGAAAGCAGGCGAGGGATGACACGCGAGAAATCGCGCCTCTCTGCACGTCTGCATAAACTGGAAGGCTATCGGTCAATGCTTTTAGCAGATTTGGGTATTAAGAACGAACAACACTTTTAAGTTTATCGAATTGGTTGTTCGGAGTAGTATGAAAATCGAATATAGGGCTCCCAAATAAAACTCGGTTGAGCCCGGACCAAAATTGATTCTCAGGAGACGTGTCTCTACGAATCAAAGCCTTACAATTCCTCCCCTCTTTCACAGGAAAATCAATATGGCAAAAAATCGCAAACGCACCTCTGCGCAAAAGCAAGCTCTGCGCTATACCATCTTTATGCCTTACGCCTGCACAGAGAAGAATATCGGTGCATCACAATGGCGGCTCCATCTCAGGCTCGGCAACCTGGTGCGCATATCAACAGACACAGACCTAAAGCAACGTCTGCTTGAGAATCCGCGTCTTGCCGTTGTGAAGCCCGGACTCTATGCCTATGAGAGTGAGGTAACGGGCTCGCTGGAGTTTGCGCCTTTGCAACGACGTGTGGCTGTCACCGCTTCGCCAACAAGTTCACATCAGACAGGCTGGCAGAACTGGCTATACAAACCGCCGTTCACTTATGAAAATGAAGCGCAGCGCCTGCAATTCGCTGCACAGCCCCGCTATTCTGACACCAGCGCAACTGACCCAAACAACAGAGTCGAAATCTGGTAGGAGGCAGAATGAGCACCAAATATTCAATCCAAATATCTGAGGTTGGGCAAGCGACTTGTGCCCAGTGCGGCAAGTCTATGACGTTTGATGGCTCGCCTTGCATTTTCATCGGCAGCTTCCCTATTTGCCCTGGTTGTGGTCAGTCACGAGCTCCCCAGCTTGCAAAACTTTTAACTGTAGAAAAAGCACACTCGGATTTATTGAAGAGTATTAAAAGCTTGAATGCCTCTTCAGCTGAGCGTTTAGCACCGATAAAAGAGCGCTTGGCAAAGGTCCAGGATAACAACAGGAAAAGAGCGCCAGAAATGCGTTTCTGTGAAAATCAGGTGCCTGATGAGTTTATCAATTGAACAGGGAGGTATATGCAAATGGATGAAATAACTGCTAAAGATTTAGCCAACGCTGACGAGCCAGAGGAACTGACTGAGAGGCCCAAGCACGATGCCAGGTCGACGGCTCTGAAAGAGCTAAAAGCAAAACTGGAGGGTGTCATCAAGCAGCTAGATAATCCTGAACTCACACGGAAATTCAAAGCTTTACAAAAGCGAGTGTCGAACTAACCTCGAAGTTTGAGCCGCTTGGTTTAAGTTTCACAACCTCAAAGGAGATAGAAGATGCCAGCCAGTATATTCGAAATGAATGAAATTGCCCGATTAGGCCGCGAACTCGCAGCAGGTAAAAAAGCACAGGAGAGTCTGCGGGTACAGCGGGATGAGCTGCAAGAGAAAATTCATAAGATTCAGCCTCATCAAAATAACCTCGTCAGAAAAATTCACGAGCTAGAGGGCTCATTGCCTTCGCTGAACTCAAGGATTGGTCAAGGATGGAATCTTACTATCGAGGATATGAGCGCTCTGCTTGCGCAGAAGGAATCGCTTCAAAAGATTCTATAGCTTTTAAGAAAATGTTTTTTTGAGAAATCGGATTATAAAGCCAAAGCCTTAGGCGGCAAAGCCGAACAATGCCAAGATCTCTTTTGGCGCATTGGCAAATTTCACCAGCGCCTGTTCGACTTTTTCTTTCAACGA
>JANMSG010000538.1:0-7065 GCA_031389065.1 Acidobacteriota bacterium
GATCCGCAAACCAATCCTCTGAAGTGGGATTTGATGAACGACCAGCCACCGGCAACACCTGGCGCGGGCGCCGCCTTGCTTGACCTGGAATATTTAGGAATCGGGCAACACATCGTGCTCGATACGACTGGCTTAAACAACGTCACACAAGTCATCAACGCGCTCGAAGCCATGCTTCAACCTGTCAGTGACCCGACAAAAAATCCTTTGACCCAGCTCAAGGGATTATCGTTTAGCCAAAACAGCAATTGGTTAATCGGCACAAAGTTCACGGTGATGGGAACCGTGACGCTTGCGGTCATCTTCAACGACCCGCAAGTCTATGGTTTGCTCATCGCTTTAGGCGGCGAGAAGTCTGGAAGTCTGGCGGGATTACAGTTTGAGATCCTTTATAAAAAAGTCACCGATACAATTGGCGTTTATCACATCGAATTGAAGTTGCCGGATGCCATGCGCCACCTTGAGTTCGGCGAAGTCTCTATCACTTTGCCAATCATCGTTTTGGACATCTACACCAACGGCAATTTCCGCATAGATTTTGGCTTCCCCTGGAACGGCGATTTCTCGCGTTCATTCAGCGTACAGGTCTTCCCTTTCGTAGGCTATGGCGGTTTCTATTTCGCGCTGTTGAACGGCGACACTTCTACAAGAGTGCCGAAAATCACCAACGGCAATTTCAATCCGGTAATCGAATTCGGCATAGGCTTATCTCTAGGGGTTGGCAAAACCATTGACGAAGGCGTGTTGTCGGCGGGCGTCTCTGTCACTGTGCAAGGCATTCTCGAAGGCGTTGTCGGGTGGTTTAATCCGAATGATAAATCGGTGCCAAGCGCCCGTTATTATTGGGTGCAAGGGACGATTTCGATAGTTGGAAAATTGTACGGTTCGGTTGATTTCGTGATTATTTCAGTCAGCATCAGCGTCACCGCGTACGCCAGCGCAACGCTTACCATCGAAGCCTACCAACCGATACTGATTAGTCTATCGGCGGGTGTCTCGGTTTCGGCAAGCGTCAAGATTTTGTTCATCAGGATTCATTTCTCGTTCAGCATCACGCTCAATTTGTCATTCACCATCGGTCAGGCTTCAACGCCGCCCTGGATCGTTGACCAATCAGGCTCAAGCCCGCAACAGCTTCCGCAACCCAAACCTCTCCTCAGAAGCGCAATGCTGTTACATGCTTCTGCGCCACTGCAAGCGCCTGTGGTTTACGACGGCTTGAACTGGACGGCTGCCTTAGTCCTGGACAAAGTGTACACACCGCAGATGTTTATTTTACCGGCATTCACGGTGGCTGTGCCGGAGTACGTGCCGAATCCAAATTCAATCTCAGCGCCGCAAGTGCAAGCCGTGATGCTGCCATTTTTACAGAACAGCTTGCCCGTCAGTCCCACTTCGCCAAAAGATATAAGAACGGTTGTAGCAGATAACGCAGGCGTGTTGCCTTTTAATCTCATCGTCAAAGCAATGCTCGGTTGGTCTATCTATTCGTTGACGAAAGATATGAATACAACCATCAAAGCAGATGGGCTTGAATACATCTACAAACAGATGACTGCGCCGGACGCGGATCAAACCATTTTTGCCGTGACCGGTTCAACGATTTATCAAAATCTTTCCGACTTCATCGGCATGAATTTTATTTTTCAATTGACAGGTACGGCAGACAGCACGCTTGACCCTATGAGCGCGACGATCTTTCCGATGATGCCCGATTTGACGATGACCGCGGGGACAAATCCAATTGTGGATTTCAGCCAACAGACATTGGTTGACCAAACCTACAGAACCGACCTGCAAGCATATTTCAAAGAACGTCTTGCCAATGCAGAATCGAATGTCGCCAAAGACCCACTTGCCAGTCCCGACAATCCATCGGCGCAAAAGAAGGTTCGGGCTACAGTTGAGGAAAAAGATTCAATGGCGACGGTGATCTTTCAAGATTACTTCTTTATGCTTGCGAAAGCGGCGGTGCAAGCCGCTTTGGATGCGCTCAAGACTTATCAATACGCCGTGCAATCGGGCGATTATTTAAAGAAGATCGTCGACAAATTCCCTACTGCTGCCACCTCAGCTAAAAACATCGCGGTTGCCAATCAAAACGTCACACTCAACACCAGCACCACGCTCATCAATCTTGGTATAGTTTACACACTGGGCGGCAACCCCATTATTAACTATCAAATCAAGAGCGGCGACACGCTCACCAGCATCGCCGCGAAATTTAACAACAACACGGGTATTGTTGAACAGAACGCTACTAACGATTCGATATTTCAATTGAGCGCAACCGTCGGCTATCCGCAATCGCAATACAGTGTGCACAGCGGCGACACGCTTGATTTCATAGCAGCTTACTACCTCGTCCGCAATCTCGAAAGCGCCATTGAACGCGACCTTCGTTGGTTTAAACAACTGATTATTGATTCGAATAATCAGCTCGATTTCAGAGCCCCCTTGACCGCTGGGGCGACGTTGCAAATTCCGCAATTGACCGTGAACACACAAGGCATCATCGTGTTGACGGGAAGTTTCACCGGTTACACAGTACAAACTAACGACACGCTTGAATCCATCGCAGAGGCTTTCTATACAGTGCCGCAAGCCAATGTCATTGACCCGATCTTTGGCTGGCTCAGGCAGGCGATACTCACGTTAAGCACACAAAACGGTCAAAATCCAAACGTAGATTTCACAAAAGTCTTGCCGACAGAAACGGTGCTGACGATTCCGACCGTGGTGTTGACCGATGAAGGCGTGGTTCAACAACCAGACTCGCAAGCCTTCGCTTACTCTTCAAGAACAGGCGACACGCTTGATTTCGTCGCCGGATATTTCCTGTTGACCCAACTTGAGCAGAGTCAATTGGGACCTATTGAAACCAACATCAAGAGTGCCAATCCAGGAGTGGACTTCACGCATCTGCCTGCGACCTTAAACATCCCAGTGATTCAACATCAGATTGCGCCAAGCGATTCGTTCAGCATTCTCGAAACCTTATTCGGGACGGCGGTTGACGTGGCGACGGCGAATAATCAATCAGCAACGCTGCTTTCGCCATTGGCGATTCTGGAAATTCCAAATGTTTCGCATTCGATTGCCACAGGAGAAACGCTGACGAAAATCGCCGCGATTTATGATTTCAGCGTTGAAGAACTCGCGGGTATGGTTGCCAAAACTGCCGATATTTTTGTTCCGTCAACGCAAACAACACCGACGAATATCACCATTCCCTCTTTAGCAGAAATCAATATTCAAGACTTTTTGAACTACATGATTGCCAACGGCGATTTCAATAACATGGCTGCCATGGTCTCGCGTTTTATGTTGCATGGAATGCGAATTCCCGAACCGCCCGAGAGTGGTCAATTCAACCTCTCGATACAACATTTCAAAGATGGCGTAGCCGATGGCGATGGCATGTGTCCGCTTTATGAACTCACAGGGCAGCAATTTGCCGCGCCAGCGACCATCACCACTGAATACGACATCGTCTTTGCAAACCAGGAACAGGCTCCCTGGTTAGAGTTTCTGCCGACCAGTAATTACACCGTGCCAAGTGATGAACCACTGGCGAAAATCGCCAGCAGTTTGAATGTGCCCGCAGCGCAAATCGTCAGCTTGAATCCGAATGTAGATTTCGCAAACCCTGTCCCGCAAGACACCATCTTAGTTGTCCCTTCAAGCACTATAACCATCAAACTCACGAGCGATACAACAACTCACTATCCGAGTACAACATTTTCACCGGCGAATTCAGCCCCTGCGCGCTTGCCTTTGTTGCAGGAATCGCCGGTTCGCTACACCCTCGCAAAGAATCTCGTCTGGCAAGTTCCCGATGGCTCTCTGTTCCCGAATAGTGGGTCGCAACTGGCTGGACAACCGAACCTATGGCTTTTCCCAGACACGCTGGTAACCAAGATTCAAACCTTGAGCAATCCGAAACCTTTCGATTTAGAAATCGGTTCCTATGTCAACAGCGCCGTGCTGCAAACAAACCCTGTGCAGAATTATTACTGGGCGACTGCGCTGCAACTCAACCTCAGAAGAATCCTTTCGCAGGCGACAAACTCAGCGATGCCCGGCAGCTATCTTTCGCTTGGCGCAGATCAAACGGGCAACGATTTATTGCGCGCCGTTTACAACTACCTGACGACTGCGCCCGGCTTGCAAGATAGCGCGACGCTCTATCTGCTCTATCAACCGAATCCTTCGAGCGCCAACAGCAACGGCCTCGCTTCCGACATTCTGGATCGAACGAACACTTTCGTGCTGAAGACTAACCTTTCAACAGAGACACACAGCGGCCCGCAAAATTTAATGATGGCAAGCGAGGCATTACTGGTGGCGGAACCCCTGGTTGCCGATTCCGGCGATTATTATGCGAACATCGCTTCAGCCAAAGAGTTTCTACAATTTTTATGGGAAGGCAGTATCGTCGGCTCCGGCGGCTTTTATTTGAACTATGCAACCCAAGGTGGTGGCATAGGCTTGCCCGCAAGCGTTTTTTCAAACGGCGATGATGCGACTCTGTGGCTGGTTATCTTGCTCGACTCGCAAAGCAATCCTGCAAAGTTAAGCCGCACGCTCTACCCGTTCAACAACTGCGCCGTCGTGCAAGACAACATAGACAAATCGAAATCTAACGTCTTCGCTGAGATGACAGACGGCAGCGATGTTGCTCCTTACACTACCGTCACAGCAGGAAATATAGGCTTTGAATTGACGCGCCCGAATCCCGAACAATTCCCCGATTCGCCCGAACAACTAACCCAGGCGCTTTACAATTTATTGGGCTTTGACATTGTTGACGACACCTTGTTTTCCGATAGCGGCGAGATGCCGCCCATCGGTCCTACGCAGGACGACCCAGATCAAACAGGCGGTCTGGCTTTACCTAGTAACGCGAATACGGACGATGCGACCTGGCGTTTTCATCAAGTCGTGCCGGTTTACAAATTTGCAAAACTCAATAATATTGCTCAAGCTTCGGGGCTTCCTGCGCAAGCCAACAATCCGTATGCGGGGATCACAAAAATTCCAGATTCCCAGCAGAAGCCGGATTCCCAACAGCAGTTTGACCTGGGCAATGCGATATTCAACTTCGCCTTCCAGGACATCTATGGCAATCGTACGCCACCCGATGTGGCAATTAATAATTTGGCGATTCCCGTAGGCTATTTCGATACCATCATAGGTTTGTCGCAATGGGCGGGCACGGCAAGTTCTTACGAATTCACCGGGCAAAATGGTACACCGGTTTTGAATGTGCAAATCGGGCTTGATTTAGCGAAATATATTGCAGGCCCCGGCAATCCTTACACCAGCGCCGTCTATAGCGCGAGCGCCCATCAAGAGCGCTACAAACAGCTCTATTATCAAGCGCAACAGAAACAGATTACGCAACAAGGCGAGCCTTATGACTTGAATTTTTATTTGAGTACAACGATGAGCCAGGCGTCATCAAACGTATTGCCGGCGCGATACGCGGTTGAACCAAGATACCTGCTCACCAATTTCATTAATTCGGCATATCTGTTTTTGACTACGGCGATGTGGTTGCGCGCCTTCAATTATGCAATCGCCAGCAGCGACACCTTCTCGAAGATTGCTATAGATTATTTCGGCAAAGATGCTGGCGATGAACCTGCAACTCTCGAGGCCATTGCGATAGCCAATCAAAACACACCGGCGACGCAATTTCTTGCATCACCGACGATTCAGCTTCCGAAATTCTACGTGGTCAGACAGGGAGATACGCTTGATACAATTGGCGAAGCCAATCAACAAACTGCTCTGCAAATCGCCACTAACAATCAGACCGCGCCGCTCAATGCGGGAAGCATTATTACATTGCCGGACAGAACCGACACGCTCAAATTTAGTGAGGCAAGCGATAACACGCTTGTCGCGGTTGCGCAAAATGAAAGCGCCACGGTTGCAGGGCTTTCACAGGCGAATGAAACGGCGTTGTCGCTTCTCGCATCGGATATCTCTTTTGTTTATCAAGGCATCACAGTGGAGACCGGCAACAACCCTGCCAAAGGCTTAGACATTGAATCGTTCAGCGACCTCGAAAATTATTTCAAAGCTCAACTGGTAGGGAAAAACATCACGGTCACGGCTCCAGACATCGCCGTAGCCAATCAAACTGTGCAAGGAATTTTCATCGAAGGCGCAACTCTGACGATCAACGATTACGTCATTCAGGCAGGCGACACAATTGAAAGCATCCTCAAAAAATTCCAAATCAAGATTGATGACCTCGTGAGCCAAAACCAGGGTGTTACGAACTTCTTTGAAGCGGGTGCATCTTTATACATCAGCACAAGTGACGAGCCCATCAATGATTCGGACACGCTGTTGACCCTTGCAAGTTTGAATTTCATCACGCTGCAACAACTTGCTTTTTACAACCGCGATACAGCTTTAAAAACAGGAGCGTCCGTAATCGTTCCGAATCTCGTCACACTGGACACAACACCCGGACTGCTCTATTCGTTTTATGAGGCAGCCGGTACGGAAACCTGTGCGCAAATTGCGAAGTTATACAATGAACCGCTGGTGAATTTAGCGACGGATAATCAAAACTTGACGGGCATTTTCGCGTCCGGTCAATCCATTACGCTCAACAACATCACGGTTCCAATAGGCGACTACGACACCTTCAACACTATGCTTGCGGCATTTGCGGCAAAGGGTGTTCAGATGACGCTCGAAGAGTTCGCCAATCAAATCCAAACGCTTCCCAACTTGATTGCGAAGGGCGCATTTTTCATTTGCTCTTTGCCGCAACTGACCACGGCTTCGACAAATACTCAGACACCTATTGCAACGCTGTCGTTGGCGCAGATTGTCAATGATTTTCAACCTGCTTGCGTGATCGCCTTAGGTCTTGATGCGTGCGTCAGCAGTCTGGCATTGGTCAACAGCGCGTTGAAAGGCTTCTTGCAGGCTGGCGTGACGGTGTATCCGAATCAAACAGAATTTAATAAAGTTGACAAAGAGGGCAAACACACAGGCATCTCGATGGTCACCAATGCCAACGAGACATTCGTTTCTTTG
>JANMSG010000565.1:0-10178 GCA_031389065.1 Acidobacteriota bacterium
CGGGCGAAGGACACAGAATCGGCTCCAGTAGCCACTTTGGAGCACGCATTCAACCAAACAGTCCCGGCGATGATGACGAAGAAATTCTTTTCTCCATCCTTGAAGGACTCAGCTATGGTTGCGGCGATGTGATTCTAGGACTCAACCCCGCAAGCGACGACCTTGACACAATCATTCGTCTTGAAAAGCTCCTGCAAAGCGTCGTCGAACGGCTCAATTTGCCAACCCGCTACTGTGTGCTTTCAGACATCGTCAAGCAAACCAGCGCAAGGGCGCGAACCAAAGTTGACGTAGGCTTTCAAAGTCTCGCCGGAACTTCCAAAGCCATTACAGGCATGGTCGGCTTGGACGTTGACGGATTATTGGATTTGGCGAAAGGATTCGACGGACTCTATTTTGAAACGGGGCAAGGCTCTGCCGTAACCAACGGAGCGGCGGAAGGCGTGGATATGGTAACGCTTGAATCTCGCGCTTACGGCGTGGCTCGATACATACGCCAACAGACCGACGCGTGGATGATTGTTAATGACGTTGCAGGATTCATCGGTCCCGAAGTTTTTCAATCGGCAGATCAATTGCTCCGCGCCTGTCTCGAAGACACTGTGATGGCGAAGTTGCACGGGCTGACAATGGGGCTTGATGTTTGCGCGACCTTTCACATGGGCATAGAGCCTGCCGCGCTCGGGCAATTGACCGAAACCATAGTAGCACTTGCGCAGCCCGCTTATCTGATGGCTGTAGCAGGAAACGCAGACCCTATGCTCGGTTATCTCACAACTTCATTTCGAGAGCATCCGCGACTCAGACAACAAGGCAAAAAACAGGTTGCTACGGCGATGAAGAAGCGACTCGTTGCGCTAGGCGTGATGAATGAAGCGGGCGAAGTCACAAGCAATGGTCAAGCTACCGATTCACTCTACGCGATGTACACGAAAGCTGGCGGCGACTTGCGCTCGTTTGAAACTTTACGTGAAGAGGGCGCAAAGAAAATTGCCGCGCTTGCCGAACGTGGTTTCGATTTAGGTTATGGCTGCGAAGCAAACTACGAAACGCCGCCTGCAATCAACAAACGAATGGATATGATTTACGCGCACGCCAGACGCGCGCTCTACGCTGTGATGGATGAAGGTGTCATCGAAAGCGCTTGTGAGCAAATCCTGCGCCTTCGCTCGTTGTCTGCAAATCGCGATGATTACTTAGCGCATCCGCCGTCGGGTGAAACCTTACGCGATGAAGATGCACAACGAGTGTTTGCCTTCTATCCATCGCACCGACCGCAGATTCAAATCGTCATCTCGGATGGTTTGAATGCGAATGCCGTGAACGAAAACTTGCGCGCCGTATTGCCCGCTCTGCGCAGGCAACTAGCGGAGAGCGGGTTTCAGGTCGGCACAATGAACATCGTGATTGAAAACGGGCGCGTCCGCGCTGGCTATCACGTAGGCGCGCTGCTCAACATCGAAGCAATCATTCATTTAATAGGCGAGCGACCCGGCACAGGGTTGAACACGCTTTCAGCTTACCTGACCTATGGGCGCGATGTGATGGGCAATTCACGTTGGCAGCAAGGCGTTGATCATTCGTGGACGACTGCTGTTTGTGGTATTCATCCGAAAGGGAAACGTCCTGAAATCGCCGTTAATGAAATTCTTCACCTCACCAAACGTATGTTCGAGCGTCGCACTTCGGGCGTGGCATTAGGCAAAGAATAACCGATGCGTTTAACAATAGCGACGAGAGTAAGTTTGTAGTACCGCCTTGAGATGATACGTTACATTTTCATAGCATTCCGCTTGAAGGCGGTACTACAAACAGTTTCTCAACTAAGCGCGAAAGCCGCGCAGCCTTAAACTATTTGTCACCACAGAGACACTCGACAAGGACATCGCCGCGCTTGCGATTATGGGCGAAAGCGTCCAGCCGGTAAACGGATAGAGCAATCCCGCAGCGATAGGTATGCCAAGCAGGTTGTAAATAAATGCCCAGAAAAGATTCTGTTTAATTGTGCGAATCGTAGCGCGTGACAAAGCAATTGCTGAAACCACACCGCGCAAATCGCCCTTGATTAAAGTGATGTCCGACGCTTCGATTGCCACGTCTGTTCCTGTGCCGATGGCAATTCCCACATCGGCTTGCGCGAGCGCGGGCGCGTCGTTGATGCCATCGCCAACCATCGCCACGATTTTATTTTCCATTTGCAGACGTTTGACTTCTGCGGCTTTTGCTTCCGGCAAAACCTCTGCCATGACTCGTGCAATGCCAACTTGATTGGCAACCGCTTCGGCGGCGCGACGGTTGTCGCCGGTTATCATCACGACTTCGATGCTCAATTTCTGCAAAGATTCAACAGCAGCTTTCGCTTCAGGTTTGATCTTATCCGCGAGCGCCAGCACTCCTGCAAAGCGTCCGTCAAGCGCCGCGAACATTAACGTCTTGCCTTGCACGGTCAATTCATCAGCGCGACTTTCAAATCCATCAAGCGCGATGTTATGGTCACGCATCAACCTTTCATTGCCTATCAAAAGTTGATACCCGTCAACACGCGCTGCAATTCCCTGCCCCGCGATAGCGTTAAAATCAGTCGCATTCGAAAGCGCAATATTTTTCTCGCTCGCGTCGCGCACGATCGCTTCACCGAGCGGATGCTCGCTGCCGCGTTCGGCTGAGGCGACGAGTTTCAGTAACTCGTTTTCGCTGATTCCTCCGACCGCAAAGACATTGGTCAGCGCGGGCTTGCCTTCGGTTATGGTGCCTGTTTTGTCCAGCACAACGGTTTGAATTTTGTGTGCGGTCTCTAAACTATCGCCGCCTTTTATCAACACACCGTTTTCTGCGCCTTTGCCTGTGGCAACCATAATCGCTGTCGGCGTGGCAAGCCCTAACGCACAAGGGCAAGCGATGATTAACACGGAAACGAAATTGACCAGCGCGGTTGTCAATCGCGCATCTTCTGGCGCAATGACAAACCAGACGATGAAAGTAACGATGGCGATGATGATGACAATCGGTGTGAAGATGCCGCTAATCACATCAGCCATTCTTGCAATTGGCGCTTTTGAGCCTTGCGCGTCGGCGACCATCTTGACGATTTGTTGCAGCACGGTTCCGCGCCCGACTTTCGTTGCCTTGAATGTAAACGAGCCTGTCTTGTTGATCGTCGCGCCAAAAACTTCATCTCCAGTCTGTTTTTCAACAAGTATGCTTTCGCCCGTCAGCATCGCTTCATCAACAGCCGATGCGCCTTGTGTAATCACACCATCAACAGGAATTTTTTCGCCGGGTCGCACGATGACAAAATCGCCGACCACGACTTGCTCTATCGGCACATCAATTTCGTTGCCCTCTCTTACGACGCGAGCCGTCTTCGCTTGCAGATTCGCAAGACGACGTATCGCTTCAGAGGTTCGCCCCGTAGCTTTCGCTTCGAGCATTTTACCCAATAAAATCAAGGCGATTATGACGCTCGCCGCTTCAAAGTAAACCGGCACATCCATCTTCATCACGGAGTGGTCGCCTGTTTGAGGAATGAAAAATTTGGGCGCGATGGTTGCGGCTGTCGAATAGAGGAAAGCTGCGCCTGTGCCTATGGCAATCAAGGTGTTCATATCCGCAAAGCGATTGCGCAGCGCCAGCCAGGCACCGCGATAAAATTGCCAGCCACAATAAAACACTACTGGCGTTGTCAGCGCGAATTGCAACCCGTTCACGCCCTCGAAATTCAACGCGGCAATTCGTCCGTGCGACATCGCAATCACCAGTACAGGCAAGGAAAGCACAGCCGCAATGATGAATTTTCGCTTGAGCGTTTTATATTCGTCATCTCTGGCGGTATCTGCAAAACTCTCTGCGGCAACTTCGCCAACACTTATTTCGCGCACGCCGTAGCCTGTCGCCTTTACGGCTTCAATCAAACGCCGTATGTCTGTAGTGTTCGCGTCAAAGCCTACGGTTGCGCGCCCGGTTGCGAAATTGACTGCCGCTTGATTGACGCCGTTTGTTGATTGCAATTTTTCTTCAATGTGCCGCGCACAAGCGGCGCAGGTCATGCCCGTAATTGGCAATGTAATAATTTCGCCCGCCTCTTCAAGAGCAGATTGCAGGTTACGCTTGAGAGTCGCCCTTGCGATTTGCACAACGTTTGAATTCGCAGGCTTTGAGTCGAGTTGAACCAGGTTTGAATTCGCAGATGTAGTTTCAGTTTCCTCTGAAATCACCGATAAAGATATTGACGAGCTTGGTTTGAGAGAGCCAAGTTGAACTAAATTTGAATTTGATTTTGACAACGCAGCAGGCGGTAATCGCGATAAACTCGCGTCGAATTTTTGCTTGCAAGCTTGCGAACAAAAGTAGTGCGTTTCGCCATCGTGAATCGTATTTCCAGCCGCTGTTTCCATGTCAACGGTCATTTTGCAAATCGGATCAATTGCTTTCATTTTATGGTTCTCCTAAGAAAAACCTCCTGCCATTGAGTTTAGAGTCGGTCTATGACCGACGGATTGCGCGGTCATAGACCGACACTAATCAGAATATTTTCACTATTTTTGTGACCTGCTCTTTGCGCTCTGGCGATTTCTTTTCCAGCTTCCCTGTTTCGGCAAAGAAGCGGAAATGGCTGTGCTTTCGATCAATCCGCAAACCTCGCCTTCCCTCTCTAGCGCTTCGTCCCAACCTTCGAGAACCGCCGCAAGCTCTTTGCGATAACGGCGCATCTCTTTCATTCGCTCGTCCAATTCTTCGAGGCGCGAGCGAACGATTTCGCGCACTTCTGCGCAAGGGCTTTTGCCGGACTCTTTCTCTTTGATGATGTAGGCAATCTCTGCAAGCGTGAAGCCCAACACCTGAGCGCGTTTGATGAACTCCAGGCGTTCCAGTACGTCTTCGCTGTAAAGTCTGTAGCCGCTTTGCGTGCGCGTCGCGTGATTGAGTAAACCTTGCTTCTCATAAAAACGCAGCGCCTCTATGCCGACGGCGCTCTGTTTTGAAACATCGCCGATTCTCAACCAAGGCTCGGAATTCGTTAAGGATTTACTTGCTGTTCTCATTACTTTCTCCTTTCCATCATCATCACACAATCTATTGTAAACCCCGTAGTCTGGTACAGAGTCAAGCTCTTTTTCGAAATTTTGAAACATGGCGATTCGAGGTTTTGAATGCTATGCTACCGCTTTATGAAAAGAGACGTGTTAATCGTAGGCGGCGGAGTCATCGGTTGTTCGATCGCTCTGAAACTGGCTGAAGCAGGATGTAAAGTTACAGTCATTGAACGCGGGCGCATTGGTTGCGAAGCATCACGCGCCGCCGCAGGAATGCTCTCGCCGCAAGCCGATTCCTTGCAGCCTGACGAGTTTTTCGCTTTCGGCATCAAGAGCCGTTCGATGTACAAAGATTTCGTAGCGCATTTGCAAGAGATGTCCGGCATAGACGTGCAACTGCGCGAGGAAGGTACGCTGTTTATCTCTATCGAAAACGTCAAAGATCACGCAGACAGTTGGACTGCGTGGCAAATCGAAGCGGGGTTGAAGCTTGAGAAAATCACCGCTGCTGATCTATTCAAACTTGAGCCTGCGGTCACCAAAGCGGCTACCAGAGCCTTTTTCATCGCCGAAGATCATCAAGTTGACAATCGCCTGTTGATGGACGCGCTCGGTGTTGCGATCAAGCGAGCCGGCGTTGAAATCCTGGAAGGCGTTGAAGTCACCTCGCTCATCGTTAAAGAAAACCGGGCGCAAGGCATTGTTTGCAGCGACCAACAAATTCATGCGGGTGCGATTTTGCTTGCAGCGGGAAGTTGGTCAGGCGAATTGCTTGAGCCTGTCGGATTGAAGGCGAAAACGATTCCGGCGCGTGGGCAGATGATTGCGGTTCGCAGTTCTGCGATTCGTCACGTGTTGCATTCGAGCGAAATATATTTGGTCCCGCGCAATGATGGTCGGCTGTTGATTGGCGCGACAATTGAATATGCGGGTTTTGAAAAAGCCAATACCGCCAAAGGCATTCATTCTTTGCTGGATGCGGCGATTGATTTAGTGCCGGAGATTTCACAAGCTGGGCTCGTGGAAATCTGGTCGGGGCTTCGACCCGACACGATTGACCATTTGCCTATCTTGGGGCAAACCAGCATTTATAATTTGTGGCTGGCGACAGGTCATTACCGAAATGGCATCCTGCTTGCACCAGCGACTGCGGAATTGATGGCGCGATCCATCGTAAAAGGTCGCGATGAAGATGAATTAAAGCCTTTCAGCGCACTGCGTAGCGTACCCTCAAAGGGTATAAAACCAACGAATTTCTCTCCCCTGTCCAACAAACAATTTTAGTAACCAATCATTACCATTTTTATAATTGACAATCTTATTTGCGTATGGTTGAATGCGGCTATCTAAGTTAAAGCAGCCCCATTGCACTTTTGAATCCGGCAGTAGTCATACTTCATTTACTGGAAAGCCATGTCTTTTTATAAGGTTCTTCAGATGAAGAGTTGCTATCGCTGATTCTTGAAGTCTAGTCCCTCATCTTTGATAAAAATGCCAGCAGTATCAGGCGTAGATGCAGGAGTTAAAGAGGCGAAACCAGCGATTCATATCCCGCCGTTTATCAAAGCTGGTTTGTGGGAACGTGTCGTATGCTCTGGCTCTATCCAGCATAAGGAAACGAAGAGTTTTTTTCGAGAGGTTAAGTTATGAACCGCGTTCTAAATCATAATTTTTTGCGCCTACTTTTTTTATTGGCGCTTGGTTTCGCTTCTGTCCATTCAGCGTTTGCCACAACCGTTATCATGCCGGCCGATGAGAGCATGATTATCGGCAGCCGCGCTATTATTCGCGGGCGAGTCCTTGCCGTAGAAAGCGCGTTAGATAGTCAAACAAACCGCATTTATACATACATCACCATTCGGGTTCAGGAAGTTTTCAAAGGCGAAATTCGAGCCCGAAAAATTGTCCTCAAACAAGAAGGTGGACAGGTTGCAGGACGCGGCAGCACGATTTTCGGCACCCCGCAATTTACGCCGGATGAGCATGTGATTCTTTATTTAGACACCTGGGCGGACGGGTCTTTTCGCGTACACCAGATGTTTCTCGGCAAGTTCAATATCGTTGACGAGGCACAGACCGGGCAACAATTTGCTGTTCGTTCACAGATGGACGAAGGCGTAGTCGTTTTGCAAAACCATGAACCGGAGACCCGTGGCGAGATCACCAATCGCCTTGAGTTATCTGCTTACAAAGAGATGCTGCGCACCAAGATCGTCGCCAACCGGGAGCAATCTCTTGCTTTAGAGCAAAAATACTACAGCAATATTTTGAAATTGCAGCAGCCGCCAGAGTACAAAGGTTTGGTTAGCAAAGGCAAAGTGCAGCCACAATGGACCTATATTCATTCCGCTCATCCGCGATGGTTTGAGCCAGACACCGGTCAACCTGTCGTCTTTCGAGTCAATCCAGATGGCGCGCCGAACGCGCAAATCAACACCGATATCGTCGCAGCAATGAATGCCTGGTCAACCTTACCGGGTTGCGCTTTGCGCGTGACGACGGGCGCAAACACAGATGCTTGTGGACCTGAGATCGGTTTAAACACCATTATTTTTAACGGCTGCGACGGCCGTTGGTCGCCTGGCGGCGGGGGCTGTCAAGGCGTGCTCGCGTTAGGCGGGTTAAGCTGGCTTCCGGGAAACACCAGAGTGATTAATGGAGTTACTTTCGCTCAAGGAACTGCCGGGTTCGTATCGTTCAACCCTTTTGCTGCCTGCAATTTTAGCAATAGTTGTAATGTTCAGGAAATTACCACGCACGAATTGGGTCACGCGTTGGGACTTGGACACTCGGCTGACAATTCCGCAACCATGGCGGCATTTGCACACTTCGATGGGCGTTGCGCCTCTGTCAGACCTGATGACATCACTGGCATAACCTTTATTTATCCGGGACAAGGTGGCGGCGGCGGTCCGCTTTCGATCACCAGCACTTCTCCTTTGCCCGGCGCTACGGTCGGCGTGTCCTATTCGCAAACCATCGTAGCCACAGGCGGCACATTGCCTTATACCTGGAGCGTAGTCGCTGGTGCTCTGCCTGCCGGAGTAACTCTCAACGCGCAAAACGGAATTCTCAGCGGTTCACCGACCACGGCGGGAACGGCGAACTTTACCCTGCAAGTGCGCGACGCTGCTCAGGTAACGGCGCAGAAAGCTTTTGCCATCACGGTTGGCACGGCTTCGAGCCAATACAATGCACAGTTCGTATCGCAGACCGTGCCGACGATTGTGCAACCGGGTCAGACGTTTCAGATCAATATGAAGTTCAATAACACTGGAACACAGGCTTGGGTTACTGGAATCACAACTGATTACTATCTTGCGTCGCAGAATCCTACCTTGAATCAAACGTGGGGCGGCAACGGGGTCTCGCTTGCTGCATTCCCGATCCAGCCCGGACAGCAGCTTGATCTCAACTTCACGGTAAATGCGCCTTTCACAAACGGCATCTACAACTTCCAATGGCAGATGTATCAAAACGGCGGCATGGGCTTTTTCGGTCAGATGTCACCCAACGTAGTCATTCAGGTCGGAAGCGTTCCTCAAAGATTTCTCGATGTGTCTCCCACACATCCGTACTATAATTACATAGAGAGAATCGCTCAACTGGGCATAACGATCGGATGCTCATCCACGAACTACTGCCCCGACCGTGTCGTCACGAGAGCTGAAATGGCAGTGTTCATTGAAAGGACAGTAGGCGTCTTTACTCCACCAACACCCGGCAGCCAGACATTTACGGATGTGCCACCCAATCATTGGGCTTACGCATTCATAGGCGACTTTGCCACCCGAGGCATCACCTTGGGCTGTTCAGCAACCACCTACTGTCCTGACGAGCTTGTGACGCGCGAGCAGATGGCGGTCTTTATGGAGCGAGCCGTAGGTAGACCGAACCCGCCAACCCCAACAAGCCAGCGGTTTTTGGATGTACCGACCAATCAATGGAGCTATGCGTTTGTTGAAAGCTTTGCAGTGAATGGGTTGAGCGAAGGGATACTGGATGTGTTCCAGCGAGACTGCAACGCAGACGGATTACATTTTTGTCCTGTCCAACCCTTGTCCCGAGCCGAGATGGCGGCCTGGCTGGTCATCGCTTTCAATCTATAAAGTTGCGTCTTGCCATTTCAGTCGCTGTTGTATGGGCGAGAGATGACCAACTTTCGGCTTTTGGTATTTAATGGGCGTCGGTTGATGCTGGAAGTTGCAGGCTTTAAGAGTGCCGACAGCCGGGCGAGTCCTACAGGGTATGGTGTTCACCTTGTATCGGGAACAAGCCTGGTTCGATAGCTCTGGCAAGAGTTCCCAATAAAACAATTGCCAAGAGGCTTGGGATGCCCCAAGCCTCTTGGCAATTTTAGAGCATTCAACAAAATATTGATGAATAGATGCTGCCCATCGTTCACCTTGTGTCTTATTTAATTTTTGATAGTCAATCCTTACGATTCGCTCACTTTGCTGCATAAATCTTTTCTGTCCATTCAAATTTTCTTTATATTTTGAGCTTTACCCTCTAATATCCTTCCCTTCAATATAAAGAATTCACACATACTTGGAACCGAATGATTGAAGAACAATTCCTCAGCAAAAATATGCGCGCTAGTTGCCATCTCTGTAATGAAAATCATTGGCATCCTATACGTCTTGGGAAAGATTTGTGCAGACCTGAAGCGGAAAAGTTGTATCAACTCTCTTTGTGCTTGGGATGCGGATTGGTTATGCAGACACCGCTTCCTGATGCCGCAGAACTTCAAGCTGCATACTCGGTCGAATATGCGCCGTATCAAGCAGCTTGGAAGGAACCAGGTTGGCCGCTATGGAAAATATTACGCATCTGGACAATGCGCCGTCGCCTTTCGTACCTGAAACATTATGGACAAGGGAAAGATTTATTAGAGGTTGGAAGCGGGGCGGGCGATTTCCTGGTTGCCGCATATAAAGTGGGCTGGAATGTACAAGCCGTTGAATATAGTCAGGAGATGGCAGAAGCGATGCGACGCGAACTCAACCTTGATGTTCGCACAGGAGGGTTGAAAGAAGGGATGTGGAAGGAAGGCTCTTTCGATGTGGTTGTCTTCTGGAATGTGCTGGAACACCTACCCGCCCCACAGGAAGCGTTTGCCTTAGCCGCAAATTATTTGCGACC
>JANMSG010000578.1:0-1908 GCA_031389065.1 Acidobacteriota bacterium
CAGCGCGGCGCCCGTGTGGACGCTGACGCTTGATTTGCTTTCTGATGACGGGCGGCAGCTGGGTTATTTTTCAGTGTATCGCGTCTATGACAATAAGAGTTGTTTGGTTGATGTGAATCTGCTGATTTCAGGATTTCAGCCAGCTTTAGTTAAATCGGTTTATCAAATTCTGAAAGAAGAAGAAAAGGCTTTGCGGGCAAGGTTGGCAGAGCAGGAAAAGGAGATGGAAATTGCGTCCGTGAAAAAGCCCTTGAAAGGTGCTGATGATTTGCGTCTCGAACAGCTTGACCATCGTTGGTAAATTTTGTTGTTTGCTCGAACGTGTTGCTTGATGACGAATGGATGAGGGATGATAGAGGAAGACAAACCTCAAAAGAGAGAAAGCGTAAAGGAGCAAGCAAGATTAGATGAAAAAGGTTGAGACGGCTATCGAGGGACTCATCATCATTGAGCCAACTGTATTCAAAGACGAGCGCGGCTTCTTTTTCGAAAGCTATCATCAGGCGAAATTCTCTGAACTGGGCATACCGGATCATTTCGTGCAGGATAATCACTCCAAATCTCTCAAAGGAACCTTGCGCGGGCTGCATTATCAAATCGAGCGCCCGCAAGCGAAACTCTGCCGCGTCGTTGCCGGCGAAGTCTTAGACGTGGCAGTTGATATAAGACGCGGTTCGCCTTCGTTTGGGAAATTCGTCAGCACCATTTTATCGGCTGAAAACAGGCAACAGATTTATATCCCCGAAGGCTTCGCGCACGGCTATTTGGTATTGTCTGAAACCGCCGAATTCCTTTATAAGTGCAGCAATTTTTATGATTCCAATTCTGAACGAGGCGTGTTGTGGAACGACCCTGATATTGGCATCAAATGGAATGTTGATAAACCGATGTTATCGGCAAAGGATGAAAAGCATTTGCCGCTCTCAAAAATAGCTTTGAACGACTTGCCAATTTATTGACACGCCAGAGTAATTTATTGACATCGAAGACTATTTACCATATTCTGGCATTACTTAGCTGATGAAAAGCGAGCTTCCATTTAGTAGTTGTTCTGTAGATAAGAAGGCTCAGGAGAGATTATGAAAAAAATCACTGGTGATCTGAAAATTCATATAAGCTGGCTGTTGACTTTTGCCGTCATGACAATTTTTTCGTTTCCCTCTTATGCGGCGCCTGATGCGGTGAAAAAGGCGGCAAATGATATTCCTAAGGCGGCACCAGAAGCTCCAGAAGGCGTTCTTACACTTTCACAATCCGGCGCGTTGATCGCCACTGGAAGCGTTACGGTCAACGGCAATGCTGCCAAGTCCGGCATCACGGTTTTGAGCGGCAGCACCCTTGCTACAGGCGCTGATGGCGTGGCAATGATTGACTTGACGCCCTTCGGTCGCGTCACCCTGGGTCCCGGCACGACAGCAAAGATTACTTTCGGGGGCGGCAATCTACTGGTTCAAGCTACCTGCAACGATATGCGTGTTGCTGTCAAACAAGGGCAATGTACGGTTACGGCTCCAAATGGCACAGGAAAGGTGCTCATCGCCGGGCAAGACGAACATTTCGATAGCCCTGTTGAGGTGTCGGCAAACGGCTTAGTTGACGTTATAATCAACTGTGGAAGGGATGTTGTTTGTCCTCCTGCTATACAGGCAGTAACAACGACCACTCCCTTATGGCTTGCTACACCATTGCTTGCTCTGCTTTTGCTTGGCGGCGCTGCTACAGCGGTTGCTGTGGGTGTGGTATCTGGCGGACCCACGCTATCTTCTAACCCGCCGGTCAGCGCATTCCGTCCTTAGTTAAATTATTCTTCAGCAGGATTACAAGCGTACGAAGCGGCTCTTTTTTTATATCAAAAAAAGAGCCGATTCGTTTTGTAAACCTAGCTGAAAATCCGGAGGGGCAATGTCT
>JANMSG010000064.1:0-2504 GCA_031389065.1 Acidobacteriota bacterium
CGGCGGCTCCACCGAAAGCGGACTTCCTTACTTTGTCATGGAATACATCGAAGGGTTCCCGATTGATGAGTATTGCGATAAAAAGAGACTCACTGTAACCGAACGCCTCAAGCTCTTTCGCGAGGTCTGCTCGGCAGTTCATTACGCTCATCAAAATCTCGTCATTCACCGCGACATTAAACCGAGCAACATACTTGTCACCGATGAAGGCGTGCCTAAACTGCTCGATTTCGGGATCGCGAAAATGCTTGCGCCGGACAACAGAGATTACACGGCGGAAACCGCAACGATGATGCGTTTGATGACTCCCGAATACGCAAGCCCTGAACAAGTGCGCGGCGAACACATCACCACCGCCAGTGATGTTTATAGTTTAGGGATTGTGCTTTATGAATTATTGACAGGTCATTCGCCGTATCTTTTAAAGCATCGTTCACCAATGGAAATCGCCCAGGTCATCACCAAAGCCGAACCTCAAAGACCCAGCACAGCCGTCTATAGAATTGACGGTGTAAAGACCAATCCCGATTCAACCCTCGTTGAAATCACCCCTGAATCAGTCAGCGCAACCCGCGAAGGCTCGCCAGAAAAATTGCGGCGTCGGTTGAGCGGCGATTTGGACAACATCGTCTTAATGGCTCTGCGAAAAGAGAGAGAGCGTCGCTACCTTTCCGTTGAACAATTCTCCGAAGACCTGCGCCGCTATCTGGAAGGTCGCACAGTCAGCGCTCGCAAAGATACGCTTTCCTACAGAACGTCAAAATTCATCAAAAGAAACAAAGTTGCCGTTACAGCCGCGGCGCTCATAGTCTTGACCTTGATTGGCGGCATCATCGCTACTGCCTGGCAAGCTCAAGTTGCCAGAAGGCAAAGAGCGATCGCCAGCGCCGAGCAGGCAAAAGCCGAGCGCCGATTCAGCGAGGTTCGCAAACTGGCAAATTCCGTGTTGTTCGATTATCACGACGCCATTCAAACGCTGCCGGGTTCGACTGCCGTACGCGAGAGATTGGTTACAGACGCGCTGGAGTATTTGGATAGCCTGGCGCAGGAAGCGACCGGCGACGCGACGCTTCTGAGCGAGTTGGCAAGTGCCTATGAGAGAATCGCTCAATTGCAAGGCGGTCTGACAAGGGCAAATTTAGGCGATACGGATGCAGCGATTGAAAGCTATCGAAAAGCCTTGCAGATGCGCGAATCGCTCCTGCTTACAGACCCAAACAATACCGCGCAACGGGCGAAACTCGCCGTTGGCTACAGAGATCTTGCCACTGTGCTTTATGAAAAAGGCGATACCACAGGAGCAATGGAAAATTATCTTAGAGCGATTGCAACTACTGAATCGTTGGTTGCCGGTGAGCCAACAAACGAACGGTACAGATATGATTTATCCATCAATTACTTTGATTTAGGAGCGTCGTTGTCTCAGCAAGGCGACTTCAGTCTTGCGCTTGAAAATCAGCGCAAGTCTCTAAGCATTCTCGAATCGCTGCTGCAATCCGATACCACCAGTCAGAAAATTCGCTATTCACTTTCAAGAACTCTTGGGAGTCTCGGTCAGATATTGACCCAAATCAACGATACGGCTGGCGCTTTAGAAAACAATAATAAAGCCATTGCACTGCTGGAAGCGCTTATCAAAGAAGACTCATTGAATACCAATTATCGTCGTCAGCTTTATGTAAGCTATAGCAGCGAGTGCGTAATCTACGACGCAGATAATAAAATCTCTGAAGCCTTGGAGGCTGGCAAAAAAAGTCTTGCTCTGGCCGAAGAGCTGGCGAAATCTGATGCTAAAAATATTCAATCCCGAGTTGAGGCATCCAACTCTTCGGTTTACGTAGGCATATTGTTGGACCAAACGGGTAAAGATTGGGAAGCCTTGCCATACTTTCGCAAGGCTCTACTCATTCGTGAAGAGATATTCAAAACCGATTCCGCCAATCTATTCAAACGTTTCCTGGTAATTGAAGCGAGCGGCAAAGCGGCAAATAGTCTTGCAAAGACTGGTCAAAGGGTTCCGGCAGTCGAGCTTTGCCGAAAAACTTTATTATTACTCGAAGCGATTGAACGCAACGCTTTGGACGGGGACCTTCTCAATGCACTGGCTAATGCATACAAAGATATCGCAGGGGCTTTGGTGGCAATGGCAAAAGAGAATAAGAGTGCCAACAGTGAGCGCAAACAAGACTGGCAAGCGGCGCGTAATTCATATCAAAAAGGGTTAGAGATATGGCTTGATATGCAAGCCAAAGGGAGACTCAGTTCTTTAGAAAACACCACCATTGATGAAGTGAAAAAAGCGATTGTCAATTGCGACGCTGCTTTAGTTAAATAGCTTGAGCATCCTCACCGATTCTCGATTTAAAAAATACTCTGTAAAATAAAGGGAAAGAGGCAGTTCTTCGCTATTTGAGGATGGGCTGTTGTTTGCCCAGCTGGCTTGGTTAGCCGCGGCCACAAGCCGAAAATAATCAGTCTGTCGCTTCGGCAGGCCTAACCCAGGT
>JANMSG010000686.1:0-6567 GCA_031389065.1 Acidobacteriota bacterium
CCCGCCAACTTCTCGCCTTTAGCCGCAAACAGGTCTTGCAGCCGAAAGTCCTTGACTTCAACGCCATCATCTTTGAAATTGAAAAAATGCTCCGGCGACTCATTGGTGAAGACATAGAGTTGCGAACTCTACTGGAGCCAGAACTGGGCAGAATCAAAGGTGACCCCGGGCAGATTGCGCAGGTCATCATGAATCTCGTCGTCAATGCCCGCGATGCGATGGAGCAGGGCGGCAAACTGACCATTGAAACCGAGAATGTCTATCTTGATAAGGAGTATGTTTGTCATCATATTGCCGTCATTCCTGGTTCGTATGTGATGCTGGCGGTCAGCGATACCGGCATAGGCATGGATGAGGAGACGCAAAGGCACATCTTTGAGCCCTTCTATACAACCAAGGAAATCGGTAAAGGGACAGGACTGGGGCTATCAACAGTTTATGGCATCGTCAAGCAGTCGGGTGGCAATATCTGGGTCTACAGCGAGGTAGGTCGAGGGACGACCTTCAAAGTCTATTTTCCGTGCATTGATGAAAGCATTGAGGAGCATAAGCGTAGCTCTGAATCTGAGGAAGCTCTGCTCGGTACAGAGACCATCCTATTAGCTGAGGATGAAGAAATCGTTCGGAAATTGATCAGCGAAGTATTAAAGAGCAATGGCTATAAAGTGCTTGAGGCCAGTAATGGCGGCGCAGCATTACAGATTTGTGAAAACTATAATGAGACAATTCATCTGCTTATCAGCGATGCCATCATGCCAGAGATGAGCGGTAGTGAACTGGCAAACCGACTTGGTGGCTTGCGCCCTCAGATGAAAGTGTTGTATATGTCCGGTTATACAGATAATACCATCCTCCATCATGAGGTATTCGATGAGGGAGCAAACTTTATCCAAAAGCCATTTTCTCCGGATGCTTTCTCGCGCAAAGTGCGAAAGGTACTTGATGAATCCAAATAGTATACTTGATCACGCGCGCGTCGTCGTTTGGGAAGCGACTGCTTGACGCACAACCTTTGCGTCACTCCCCGGTTTCTGCGTGGCAACTGAGGGTGAAATTTCATTGGCAAAGCGTCAGTGATTATTATTGATTAGGCTTGGTGAGGGAGGAAGACAAAGATGAGAAATATTCTCGTGGTTGATGATGATGATCAAGTTCGAAATCTGATAAGTACGATTCTGAAAGAATCAGGTTATATTGTTCGGGTGGCACGCAATGGTAATGAGGCAAGCCAACTCGTCAATCAAATGGAACCCGACCTGATAATCACTGACATCGCGATGCCGGAAAAAGCAGGCACCGAGTTGATTGAGGAGATACGCACTCATCACCCGACTATTCGCATTATTGCCATATCGGGCGCGGCGACAGTTCAACCAGGTATATATTTGAGAATGGCGAACTCTTTAGGAGCGAACCATATTCTGCCGAAGCCTTTCTCCCCTGATGATCTCCTACGCATTGTTAAACTGGCGCTTAGTTAGTGATGGCGAGGTAGGTACCATCGTTACCCCTCTTGGAAGAGCTGGCGACAAGCTCTGAAAGAGTGAGATTCATTAGCCCTGTGCAAAGCGCAGGGAAGAAGTTGACCCGTCCCTTTGAAGAAGAAATAATACGTATTCAAATTCAAACATGCTTATAGGACTGAATTGAAAACAGCCTTTTTCATTTGCCACAAGCTTTACTATGAGCCTTGCAAATTTAACTGAATATGTGCGCGAATGTGGCTCGTGATGGTTGCGGTTTTACAGGTGGAATCAATCAGATACTCGTGTAGATTGATGACAACAAGTCAGTACCCCCTAACCGACCAATTACACATGGAGCAAAGATTTTATTGTAAGTAGCAAACCTCAAGAGGTATCCTTATCAGCAAGGAAATGAAAAGCGAAACAGCAAATCGGGATCTAAGAAAGCTTGATGCGACTCTTGATGACTTGCTATTGGCGTTGCGAAAGCTCAACACAAAACGCGGGCAAAAAAGAGAAGAGATTCTCCGCTTCAATCAAGAGACTCGCGATTTGCTCGAGCAAATTCATTCGATTTTGAAGGCTGCTTAAAAAAATAGCGTAGCGCGAAGCATCGGCAAGAGCCAATTCCTTCAAGTAGCGGTTGCAGGACGTATTAGTAAACTGTTGACCCAAGAAAAATATTTCCCCTGCGAGGCATCTTGCGATCTTTTTGGAGATGAAACTCATCAAATTCTGGCAAATGGTTGAAAATGTTGTAAATTTGTTAAGGACTAGACCCTGTCTGTAGACATGTGGTATTTTTATTTTGAGCAAAAATCAGTAGAATAAGCCCAAATTTTGTGAAACTAAAAGATAGAACAGCCGGTTTTTCAGATTTTGGAAAAATAAAAATAGAACAGTCTGTTTTCCAGAAGAAAACTGATGTATGCTACGTTCAGTAGGATTGTCTCAACAGCTTCGTTGCCCCTATTTCAGAAGCAAAACGAACAATAAAATTGAGAGGATAAGGAAGTAATATGATCCTGTCGAAAGTTCGCGGTATCAAACCCGCATCGTTTTTAATTGCCCTTGCCATCATCGCATCTCTCAGCTTTACCTTGCCCATAAGCGCCGATGCTAAATCACGAAAGTCTTCTTCAAAGAGCACAAAGGTAAGCAAAAAATCGCGCGCATCCAGTCGCTCTTCTCGCAGCGCTAGCAAACGCAGCGCAAGAAGTTCCAGCGGGCGAGTAGCCAGAGCAAGAGGCGCGTCAAATGGTAAAGCCGTGCAAGTCAAGGTTCGTGGGCGAAACGGGAAAATGCAGTGGAAGCGCGTTTATGTTGCGCGTCGCGCCGCTTCTTCAAGTGGAGGCGGACACGGCACAGGGGTTCATAAATATCTCACGCAGTCGTGGGCGAACGCTCAATTGAGTCCGCCTGCAAGCGGGCAACCTGTTGAGGAACCGGCAACACCGCACCCAGCAACAACATACTCAAACCAACCTGCATCGGAATTGAGGTCGAGCGATGACCGCAATCTCAATCCTGCGATGCCTGTGCAAAACAGTTCGACGATTTTGATTCCGCCTCAAAACAACACCTATACGGAAGATGGCATTCCCATGAATCCGTTAGTCGGGGCTTATGCTTCAAGCCTTAACGCCAGAGGTTTTTCAGCAGACAACCAAGGCTTCATTGTTTCCACATTGGGCGGCGAAATTTTAGCTGAACACAATGCAGACCGCTTGTTCAATCCTGCGTCCGTTACCAAGATTGCGACGACCCTGACAGCGATTTCAAAGCTCGGTTCCGATTTCAGATTTCGCACAACGCTTTATACGGACGGAGTGTTTGACGCTTCGACAGGAACTCTCAAAGGCTCTCTTTACCTTGTTGGCAGCAGCGACCCGGCGTTCTTTTATGAGAATGCCATGTTGATTGCCGATCAATTAAATCGTAGCGGTATCTACACAGTCGAAGGCGATCTTGTCGTTTTAGGGCAATTTTATTTTAACTTTTCAGCCTCACGTGATGCATCTGCGAAAGCGCTTCGCAGCACTTGGAATCCTTCGTCTTGGAACGCTTCTGCTAAAAGTGCCTATAGTAGATTTCAAACGATGCGCCCTGTTGAGGTTCAATCGAATGGAATGGCACAGCAGCCATCACTGAATATCTTAGGTGAGGTGAAAACTGATGTCTATGTAAACACTTCAACCTTGAATCAGCTTGCGGTTCATACTTCACTGCCGCTGATTCGGGTCTTAAAAGCCTTAAACGATTTTTCGAATAATTGGATGGCTGCGGCGATTGGCAATCTGGTTGGCGGACCCGATGCGGTTCAGCGTTTCTTAGAAAAAGAGGTAGGTTTCAGAGGCGAGGAGTTAAACATAGCCACCTCGTCGGGTCTGGGTGCCAATCAAATTTCTCCGCGTGGCACGATCAAGATGCTCAGAAAGCTGGTCGCGTATTTAGATAAATCGAAATTGGGAATGGCAGATTTTTTGCCCGTCGCCGGAATTGACGCAGGCACTTTGCAAAGACGATTCACCGACGCATATCGTGGATCTGTGGTTGCCAAGACCGGTACACTCAACGGCGTGAGTGCGCTTGCGGGCATCGCCTACACGCGAACCAAGGGCCCGCTGCTTTTTGTGATTTATAATCGCGGCGGCTCGGTTGCTTCATTCCGCGCGGTGCAGGATGAAACCCTCAAGAAGATTATCACCTTGTATGGGGGTCCTGTTTCTGTTCAATACTCGCCGGGAGGCGCGCCTCGCGTTTCAGAGAGAATGTCTGAGAGCGGTAAATCGCCTATGCTTGTGACGCCGAAATAGTTCAAACAAATCTTTGAGACTTACCGCAATTTGTAAAAGGGAGCATAATTGGATGCTCCCTTTTTATTTTTTTTGCTTGCCATCGTAACCTTTAGAAAAGCTTCGCTGTATAGGTTCTTATCGAATATAAGAAATTCTCAGAGGATATATGATGAATACGAGATTGTATCAAATCGCTATTGTTTGCTTCATCGTCTGTGCAATGGTGAATCCCATTGCTTTTGCGCAAGATGGAAGCGTGTGGGCAACGAAAAAGTCCGGCTGGCAATTGCTCACTCAAGCGCAACGCAAAGAGGTTTTCGATTTTGCCGAAAGCTATAAATCTTACCTGCGCGTAGCCAAAACCGCTGCTACTTCTACGAAAGAAATCCTTCGTCAGGCGAAAGCCAGTGGCTTTGTCGAATTCAACGAATCAGTACAGGTAAAGCCCGGCGCACGTTTGATTTTCAACGCCCACGACCGCGCTCTCATACTGGCAATCATTGGCTCGGAACCTGTTGCAACAGGGTCACGCCTGGTTGCAACTCACCACGACAGCCCGCACATAGGCTTGAAAGGCCGACCGGTTATCGCTGCTGCTGGCGGCAATTTTGCGCTTTTTAAGACGGTTTATTATGGCGGCATTAAAAAGTATCAATGGGCAAATGTTCCGCTCGGCTTGATTGGTCGTATAGACACAACGGACGGGCGCACAATTGATGTTTCAATCGGTTTCAAACCGGAAGACCCGGTTTTTGTGATTCCTGACAGCGCGCCTCATTCAGACCTGGACTTACGCAGCCGCACCTATACGAATGTCTTTGCCGGTGAAGAACTCAACCCCGTTGTCGGCAGTATTCCGGGCGAAAAGTCTTCTGTGGTTGCCGAAACCCTGCACGCGATCACCACTATGTACAACATCAAGGAAGAGGATTTCGTCAGCGCAGAGCTTGCCCTTGTGCCCGCCGCGCAACCTTCTGATGTAGGCATTGATCGCGGTTTGATCGGCGCCTATGGACAAGATGATCGCCTCTCGACCTATTGCGCCGCGCGTTCCTTGTTTGATATGAAAGAGACGCCGCGCCTGACGGCTTTTGCATACCTGTCGAACTTCGAGGAAGTCGGCTCAGGCAATAATAGCGGGGCGGCTTCTGAATTTTTGAACACGACTTATGCGCAACTCATCGCCGCGCAAAAAGGCGCGAATTTCAACGATCTGGATTTGCGCAAGGCTTTGAAAAATTCGCAAGTCATCTCGGCAGATACGAACGATGGAGTGAACCCGATTTTCCCGCAAACCAGCGAAGCCTCTAATGCTGCGAAATTGGGATTCGGCGTAACCATCAAATTGTATCGCGGAGGCTTCAACGCGAATTCGGAATTCACGGCAAAAATCAGAGGCATACTCGACAAGAACTCGATCCCCTGGCAAACCCAAACTCCGAAAGTAGAAGTCGGTGGTGGCGGAACCATAGGCGGTTTTATGTCAACTCAAGAGATGGACGTGATTGATTTAGGGGTGCCGCTGCTTTCTATGCACGCGACTTATGAGATGTCCTCAAAAGTTGACGTGTGGAATTTCTATCGCTTTTTCTCGGCATTTCATCAATCGCAATAATGAAACGGTGCAGCGCATCAATCAAGATGAAATTCCTGTCCGGGTGTATCGAGTACCTCGCGCACCTTTTGTGCCAGGGAATAAAGTGTGAAGGGCTTCTGTAAAAAGTTAGCGCTATTATGTAAGACACCGTTATGAATCACGGCGTCGTCCGTGTAGCCAGAAACAAAAAGTATCTTTATCTCTGGCCTCAGTGTCTTGAGTTCAGTGGCTAAGACCTTGCCGCCCTTCTCAGGCATCACAACATCAGTCATTAGCAAATGAATCTCACTGGCCCCCTGTTCCTCAGCGATGCGTAAAGCTTCTCCACCATTTGCCGCCTCGAATACTGTGTAGCCTTGTTGGCGAAGCACGCGAGTTGCAAGCACACGAACGGGTACCTCGTCTTCAACCAGAAGCACCGTTTCCGATCCCGTTGGCAAAGCGGTGGATGTATCTTTATAAAGAGTATCTGCGACAACATTTTCAATTTGTGGAAGGTATATCTTAAAGGTTGTACCCTGTCCAGGTTCGGTGTATACCCAAATGTGGCCGTTACTCTGCTTCACAATTCCATATACCGTGGAGAGTCCCAATCCTGTCCCCTTACCTTGCTCCTTGGTTGTGAAGAAGGGGTCGAACATATGCGCCTGAGTCTCTGTATTCATCACACATCCGCTATCGCTGACTGCCAGCATGACGTACCGAC
>JANMSG010000715.1:0-14809 GCA_031389065.1 Acidobacteriota bacterium
TACATCCCAATAAGAGAAAGTATAGGTAGCTCCTTCCGCACCTAAAGAGGCGAACAGATGCATCTGAATTTGTCCCACAACAGTATTGATAGAAAAGGTTTGCTCAGTTGGTTTGGAGGGCAACAACACTGAAAGGCGACCCTCTTTGGAAATAAATTCTTCCCAATTGATTTTTTCTGCCTGTTTCGGAGAAATTTGCTGTCCTAAAGCAGGATAAGAAAATAGTAGCAAAAAACTAAAGATATAGAGTGAACGAAGCATGGCTTACACCTAATTAGTCTCCTTATAATGTTTCAGTGTCCTCAACGATTCTGTATTGAAGAATTCATAAATAACTCTTTAAACCAAATTATCACTAGCCAATGCGAAAGAAAGCGCGAGCCGTCTTCGTTGTTGCTTCGGCTACTTCGTCAGTTGATTTGCCAAGGCAACTTGCCACTGCGCGAAGAACGTGCGGCAGAAACGCCGGTTCGTTTCTGCCATCTTTCGGCTTCGGCTGCATATCTCTAGGCGTTAAAAATGGCGCGTCGGTTTCAAGCATCAGCCTTTCCAATGGAATGCGGCGAACCAGGTCGCGTAAATGCAATCCCCGACGATCATCGCAAATCCATCCGGTGATTCCTACGAAAAGCCCCAGGTCAAGGTAAGCATTCAACTCTTCGCCATTGCCTGTAAAACAATGAACTACGGCACCATCAAATTGCGTTTTGTAAGAGCTCAATATCTCGACGAACCTTGTGTGAGCGTCCCGTTCATGGAGGAATAAAGGCATCTTTAATTCACAAGCTAGCTCAATTTGCGCTTCAAACCAACGGTCTTGCAAAGGGCGAGGAGAGAAGTCTCGATTGTAATCCAAACCACACTCACCGATTGCCACGACCTCTTTGTAATTCGCCAAATCACGCAACTCCTTTATCGTTTCATTATTGCAATTCTTTGCATTGTGCGGGTGAACTCCGGCTGTAGAATAAAGGTTTTCAGGAAATCGGCTTGCAAGGTCATGCGCTTCCCGGCTGCTCTTCACGCTTGTGCCTGTACTAATCATCTTGCTGACGCCTGCTGCAAAGGCGCTTTCAATAACCTTCTTTCGGTCAGTGTTGAAAGATGCGTGACCGAGGTTTACTCCAATATCAATTAAAGTTTGACTATTTGTGGATGTCATACAGCATTTTAAGTCGATAGATTTTTAATCTGCTCCAAGTGATGTTTCAGATGGCGCAAGTAATCTTCGACGATATGGCCTAACGTCAATCTCTCTTGACTTGGTGTTATCCAGACGTTTTCGAGCTTGCTTTCGTCAAGGGTTTCGACAAGGTGAACGAGGTGCAAGTTATACTGCTTCCAAAAATCCAGCAGCGTTCCCCATCTCTGATTTTGATAGTGGTTGACGCGCACGAAATCGTCTTGCTGGTAGAAAGGAAATTCTATCTCGTCAAAAATCTGCAAGCGCACGAACCGCTGATGATTGTTTGAAGCGGAGTCAAGCAAATGACCGAGCAGTTCTTTGACAGACCATTGATTCTCACCCGGCTTACTTGCTGCCGCTTCTTCGGAAATCGCAATCATCTCTTCATACGACTGCAAAACGGTGTTCCTGAAATCTATAACAAAATCTTGATTCATAAATCACCTTTTCTTGAAATGCTTTTTAGCTCTATCAAAGATCTCATCAACTGACAGCCCTTCATACAGACGCCGGGAAATTTCAACGTAGTCCGTAGGCTCACGATGAAGAAGCGTGAGGAATCTTAAAGCCGCCGTGTGACCGAGAGCTTTGTTCAATGCTTCAATCCCGCTAATACGGATCTGTGCATCATCCATAACTTTTACTTTTTCCATTAACTCTCTCCCTGCCTGATGTACTCAACCGGATTCATTGGCAAAGGTTGAATCTTCAAACGCTTTGCTTGTCGCACAAGTTTATCATCACAAGTTAAAAAATAGTCAGCTTTAATGAAACAGGCGCAAGCGACGTGAATTGCATCTTTTGCCGAAATCTTGCTGCGCTTTTGCAGCGAATGAGCCAAAGTACGAATTTGTTCTATCGGCTCTACGCGAACTTTACAAAGATCAGCAAGACGAATCGCTTCATATTTTCGCTCTGGAATTGGGCAAAGCAGAGTCTCATCTTCGTGCATAAATGACCACACCAATTCGATCTGATCTGCTTCTGATCTGATGAATATTTCCTGGCAGGCAAGCGCTTCCAGTTGAATCCTGATTTGCGTCGGATCGTCAAAGCTTCTCTGAAAACAATTGTAATCAAGATATACTACTTCCATCTCTTGGCCTGTTGATTTATCAAAAAATTCGCTTCCTCAGTCTTCACATATAGCTGTAAGTATCCTATTTTTCCGTAAGTTTTTTCAATGCTTCTATGCCATCGGTGTTGCCCGGGTTTAATTCAATCGAACGTTTATAGTTCTTGATAGCCAACTCCTTATCGCCATTCGTCATGTAGGCTTCACCGAGACTATCGTAGGTGTTAAACGATTGCGGGTAGTCATCGACGTTTAGTTTTAAAACTTCAATCGCGTCTTTCAGCTTCTTCATACCGATCAGATTATAGCCGATTCTATTCATCTGGCTTTCGTCTACAACTTCATCAGCTTTTCGACCTTTTCGCCACTCGCGGTATTCTTGCAGAGCTTCTATTGCCCCTTTGGCAAGGATGTTTTTGAATAACACTCTGGCAGGCGATTTGTAAGACTCATATTTCAACCACGCGAGTGCAGGCTGTTGCCCGCCAACCGCTTCATCAACAATCTCAGGAATGATTGAAAGTCCGTTGGCACTATTGGTGAAAACTACAACTCCAGTCTTGTGTTTGTCGAAGGCTACGAAGAAAGCTTTGGTATTGTCATTGTCGCCCCAATGCCAGAAAGAAACGCCGTCTACGGTATTTTGCAACCCGGCACCCAGCCCCCAGGCAACCGCAGGCGAGAATTTGTCAGGCATACGATTCGTGTTGTTTGTTCCGCTCTCACTAACTTTGATTTGAGCTGTCAACATCTGTTTTAGAGTTGGATCCTTTAGCCCCTTGCCTTTCAAAATTGCCGAAAGAAATTTTCCGAAATCCTGTGCCGTAGTCGCCAGACTTGCCGCAGCGTTTGCCTCCTGTACTTTGTTCTGACCTCTTGGTTCCCCAACAGAGGTATGACCGAATGCCTTAAGCGATGCAAAATTGTCTTGCCAAACGTAACTGCTGCTTGTCATTCCCAACAAATCGAAGACGCTTTTTTTCATGAAGTCATTAAATTTTTCGCCCGTTATGTGTTCGATAACTTTGGCAAGATACACAAACCCTTCGCCTGAATAGCTGAATCGTTCGCCGGGTGTGAAGTGAATCTTCAGCATCTTGTCATTGCGCGGTCGCCAGTTTGGAAAGCCCGGTGTGTGGCTCAATACATGACGTGCCGTTATTTGGTTGATACGCGGGTCATCGCCGACTTCGTAATTGCCGGGAAGATATTTATTCAAAGGCGTATCAAGATCAAGCTTTCCGCTGTCCACTAACTTTAATACAGCATAAGCAAACACAGGTTTGCTCAACGAAGCGGCTTCAAAAACCGTGCTGTCCGTGACAAGCTCTTTGGTCTGTAAGTTTTTCACTCCGTAGCCGTGATGCCAGACGACTTCCGAATTTTGTAGAAGGGCGATTGAAAGACCCGGCACCTCTCCATCTTTCATTAATTGTGGGATGAGTTTTTCAAGGCGCGATATGATCTGTTCTTTCTTTTCTTTGGCTCGTAAGAGCGCAGAAGATTGCTGAGATATTTGTTGCGCGAGAGTGCTACGCGATGGAAAAGACAATGCAAAAAAGCTGACGACTAACGCGATGGACAGGTAAGTTTTCATACTCGGCTTCATGGGATAGCTCCGTGTAATCTGAAATGTTTTGAAAGGCTGGGAAAAGATTACAACTTTTAGGCCGCGATACCAAAGTCCGAACTGATTCAAGTCGCAATAGGCTGCGATAATTTTGCATCAATCCAAATTGTCATGCTCGATGGCTCGGAGGATCAATTTTGCGAGTGGCATAGTACAATGCCGCTTTCAAATCATCAAATTCAAGGTCTGGTATCTCATCAAGAATTTGCTCTGCGTTCAAGCCTGCCGCGAACATATCAAGTACGTCAATTACTCGAATCCTCATTCCGCGAATGCATGGACGACCTCCGCATTGTTCAGGGTTGACAGTAATTCTTTCCAGTAAATTCGAAATAATTTATCTCCAAATCAAAATGCAATTTCAGAAGGATTATACTCCTTGATACCAGACACCAGACTCTCGACTCCAGACTTCGGGCACTTAATTGATCCGCCTGGACTTGCTGAAGCTTTCGTAGCCTGGCGAGCGCGATTCCTGTTTCGCCGCAGTGTAGCCGCGTTCTTCACTGCGCGAAATTTTCTTCTGGGCGAACAAGCCTTCTAAAATCAACTCACACACGGCCACAGTAATTCCTTGTTGATTGTTGGTTAAGCCTGATTGCACGGCGGCTTCCATCAATCCGTTGACGCGGCTAAAACTCGACATACACAAATCGGTACCGTCGGTGTCGGCTACTCTCAACGCGCCGCCGTCATTGAACCAAACGATAATCTCCGAGCAATCTATATGCTCGAAATATGATTCGAAAGTATTGCCGACTGCCGATCTGATCAGCTCGCGAGCGATGTTTGCCGCACCTCTTTGTTCGCCTTCGTATTCCAATTCGAGCTTGCCTGTGATGGAAGGCAGAGCCGCGTAAATATCGCTGATGCGTGGAACGATGATTGCTTCGCCGCTCACTAAACTTCTGCGTTCGGCATTCGACACCACGTTTTCCATTACCGAAATTGGCAGACGCTGACTGACGCCTGAGCGTTTATCAACGCGTTGGTCTTTGCGAGCCTCAAAAGCAATCTGCTCGACGGTTCGTGTGATGATATCGGGCAGGATGATTCGTTCATCGCGTTTCGTCCATGCCTCCTGACGAGTGATCTCCATGCCTTCTTCTACCGATGCGGGATAATGCGTGACAATCTCCGAGCCGATGCGATCTTTGAGTGGAGTGATGATTTTGCCGCGCGCCGTGTAGTCTTCAGGGTTGGCGGAAAAGACCAGCATCACATCAAGAGGCATACGGATTGGATAGCCTTTGATTTGAATATCGCCCTCTTGCATGATGTTGAACAACCCGACTTGAACTTTTCCAGCGAGGTCTGGCAATTCGTTTATGGCGAAGATGCCACGGTTGGCGCGTGGTAACAAACCGTAATGAATGGTTAACTCGTCCGAGAGGAGGTGACCGCCGCGAGCCGCTTTTATCGGGTCAAGATCGCCAATCAAATCGGCTATGGTAACGTCTGGGGTTGCCAGTTTTTCAACATAACGAGCGTCGCGTTCTACCCAGGCGATAGGGGTTTTGTCGCCCAGGTTTTCAACCTGAATACGAGCATACTTACTGATTGGCGCGTACGGATTATCGTTGACCTCGCTGCCTTCAATGACCGGGATTCGTTCGTCTAAGAGGTTGACGAGGTCTCGCAGGATGCGGCTTTTCGCTTGCCCTCGCAATCCCAACAAGATGAAGTTATGACGCGACAAAATCGCGTTGACGATTTGCGGAACGACGGAATCGTCGAAACCCACAATGCCTGGAAAAATCGTTTCGCTGCGTTGCAGTTTGTGTATAAGATTTTCGCGCATCTCGTCTTTTACGGAAACGCGGCGCAATCTTTTTTCGTTATATTCGCTGCTTTTTAATTCACCCAGAGTGTTTGGTAATGTCATGAAGGTAACCTCGAAATTTGCAAAGAGAATGATTGAGTCAATTGGATGTTTGCTCTTAAACTTTATAGCTGCGCGCTCAGGCTAATGCAAACAGGTGTGGGATTGCTTTATTGAAATGACATCAAAAAATCTCTCGGCTATACTCACGGTATCGTTCCGGTTTATAAAATGAAAAGAAATGCACAGGATATTCGAGATGCCGCGCTTGGTTGTTTGCTTGGTGCTCTGGTGGGGGATGCCGCAGGAGCGACACTTGAATTTATTCATCGAAAACCAACAGAAGTAGAAGTCAATCACGCGATGACTATGCCGGGCGGTGGGTTTCTGAAAGTGGCTCCAGGTCAAATCACCGACGATGGCGAATTGACTCTCTGTTTGGCTCATGCTCTTGCTAAGAGCCAAACTTTTGACTCCGAAAAAATAGCTCGAAAATATGCTGATTGGATCAGCTCAAAGCCATTCGATGTAGGAAACACAACCATGCTTTCATTGGGGTGTTTTCAGAATCACAAATGGAAAGAGATATGCGATAAAGAGGGCTTTGCAGCAGGCATGGTTCAAGCTGCTTACTACAATTGTCTTGAATCGAAAGCTAATGGCAGTTTGATGAGGGCAACACCAATCGGCATCTGGGGGCACAAACTGAAAACGAATGATATTGCTTTAATTGCAAGAGAGGATTCAAGACTTTCACACTCAAACAAGAGTTGTCGTGATGCGGTTGCTTGTTATTCAATAGCGATTGCTCATTTGATGAATCATCCAGGCGACCGAAGAGGGTCGTTTGAAAATGCCCTAGAATGGGCACACTCCCATGCGGTGGCGGAGGTCTGCGAGTGGTTAAATGATGCCAGTCAAAATGTTGATGTGCCCTATCAGCCGCAAATCGGCTTCATTAAAATAGCGTTCACCCACGCATTCAGACACCTGTTACATGGCACAGATTATGTCGATGCAATCAGAGAAACACTTTCAGGTGGGGGTGATACGGACACCAACGCTTGCATCGTTGGCGGCTTGATTGGTGCGGCTTGTGGGGCGGGAGCAATTCCGAATGAGATGAAAACACCAGTATTGAATTGCGACACTAATTCAGGCAAACACCCGCGACCAGATTGGTTACACGCGAAACAAGTTCTCGTTTTGGTCTATAATTTGTTGATCAATGCGCCGGATTAGCTGATTTATGATTTATCGAGATAAAATTTTATCCGCACTTGAAAGCTGCGAAAGCGAGTTTGCTTTTTATGAGAGCGACTTGAAAGTGCAGGTTGCATCTTATAATCAAGCGCTTGAAAATGTCTGTGCGATGACCCAAGAAGATTTGACTGCGAAGCTTGAATTATCAAATGCACCTGGGGCAATTCCTACCGAAGAATTTAATGATGCAAAATCATTTATTCTGCCGTTTAATGAAGAATGGACGAACCGTGAACAATCAAGAGAGTGGGCGTATCAAACCTTGTTAGGGCGAACGACCTTTGCCGCAGACGGCAGTCAGATCATGCCTACGAAAGACTTTTCCATTCCCATAGCCGCCGTGCAAGTCGGCTGGTTCGAGAATCCGCACACCACGGACGGCACTTATATCAAAGATTCAGCGTTTGAAATTCTACCTCCTGAAAAGATTTTGGTGCGCTCAAAAGGCGACACGGAAGCCTCAGAGCAGGTCGTCCATCAACGCCGCTACGCGATGGAAATCGAAGCGATAAAAAACTTTTTGAGAACAACAGCGGAGAGAGGTTTTGACAGACAACGCCCGCCGGTGGTCTTTTTCGATAGTTTGCTGGTGATTTCATTCGCAGACATTTTGCCCGAAACGCAACGCGATTTTTATGTCGGAGAAATTCTCTCGCTTTTGAAAACCTCAAAAGAGACAGGCATTCCCGTCGTCGGTTATGTTGACACAAGCGTATCGCGAGACCTTGTGAATATGTTGCGCGAACTAGAGCCTGAGTTGAGCGATTCGCCGAAGTTGCAAGATGCAGTGTTGCTTGCGCCGCGAATGAAATGGGGCGATAGAACCATACTATTTGTTTGCGCTCGTCAAGGCATACTCGACCAATACGGCGAGGAATGGCAACGCAATGTGGCATTTTTTTATTTGAAGACAACGGGTGACGCGCCGCCTTCGCGCATAGATGTGCCACTGTGGGTTTACGAGCAAGGCTTATTGAATTATGTAGTTGACACAGTGCGCGGCGAAATCATTGTTGGCAACGGCTATCCGTATGTCATCGAAGCAGCAGACCAGATGGCAGTCATCAGCGTGCAAGACCGCGAAGTTTTTTATGCGGCGTTTCAAGATTTTGCTTTCCGCAAAGGCTTTGACTTACGCATCGCTCGTAAAGCAATCTCAAAGGCGCATAGGAGGTAGATGTCAGATGTTAGATTTTAGATGTTAGAATGAGGCGACTATGAATGATGAAAGGAAGATGCAGATAAAGAGCCATCGTGATTTACTTGTCTGGCAAAAAGCAATGGACTTAGTGGTAATTGTTTATAAAGCGACTAACCAATTTCCAAAAGAAGAACTTTACTCTTTAACCAGTCAGATTCGCCGTGCTGCTGTCTCTATACCCGCAAATATAGCCGAAGGACAAGGGCGAAGATTGAGCGGAGAGTTCATTCAATTTTTGGGCAACTCAAGAGGTTCACTGCTAGAACTTGATACTCATTTAGAAATTGCTCTACGTCTTGGTTACCTTACTCCTACTCAACATTCGAACATTCAATCTCAAGTTCAAGAAGTTGGAAGACTACTTAACGGTCTTCTGCGATCACTGAAATCTAACATCTGACATCTGACATCTCTTTATGAAAATTGCAAAGATCGTGAAATCGAACTCCCACATTGATTACATTGGTCGCATCTTTGACCGTCTGGATTCGGCTGAACCTCCACTGATTGAGCATTATCGTTTCGCTCAATTTGTAGTAATCCCAAGTGATGATTCAACGACAATTGGTGTTATCTACAATTCGCAATTAATCAATCCTGAATATGGTCGTTTAGGTCCGCGTCTTTCCGGCTCCTTAAATATGAACTCTGTCTTTAGCCCTGATCTAATGGACGAACAAGGCGTCTTGATTGGCATTTTGCTTTTAGGTTGGGTTGATGAAGAGGGCAATTACCGTCAAGGCGTTCCGCGATCAATTGTTTCCGTGAACTCAGAGGTTTTTACTATGAGTGAAACTGATGTGAAATCCTTTCACATCGGGTGCGATAGTAAACTTGCGCTACATTACTATTCACAAATTACTATACATGCGCAGAGATTTGCTCCACAACTGTTGCTGGGCATTCTCGATCAACTCGAATCTTTATTCGGGGATTCCTCGCTTGCAGAGATCCGTTTGTTGCGCCGCACCCTGAATTGGCAACAAGTCTTTCAAAGCAAATCCCTGTAGTAGAGAGCTGCCAGCTGCCAGCGGTCGGATGTGAGTAGAATTCTTGATTCAAATCCTTTGGAAAGGGCATTGGCAAGTGTCAAATTTCGGCTTAACAAAAGTAACGTCCAACATCTAACATCTGACATCTATGATTGAAATTGATGGAGCATCTTTAACCCTTGAACAAACGGCTGCGGTAGCCACTGGCACAGAGGTTCAGCTTGCCGATTCGGCGCGCCCTCGCATTGCACGCGCTCGTGCGTTTGTTGAAAGCATCGTTGCACGAGGCGAAGTCGTTTACGGCATCAACACGGGCTTCGGAAAACTGGCAGATGTATCAATCCCTGCCGATAAATTACGCGAATTGCAATTGAATCTGGTACGCTCGCATTCTTGCGGGGTTGGCGATCCTCTGCCGACAAAAGCCGTTCGCGCCATGATGTTGCATCGCGCCAATGTCCTGGCAAAAGGCTATTCAGGTTGCCGCGTCATCGTCATCGAAACGTTGATTCAAATGCTTAATGCTGCTGTTCACCCGATCATTCCTTCGCGGGGTTCCGTAGGCGCTTCGGGCGATCTCGCGCCGCTTTCGCATCTCGCGCTCGTGGTGATTGGCGAAGGCGAAGCCGAATATAAAGGCGAACGACTAAGCGGTAGCGAAGCGATGAATCGCGCAGGCATTCAACCTCTCGTGCTTGAAGCGAAGGAAGGCTTGGCGCTGCTCAATGGCACGCAAGCCATGACGGCGGTTGGTTCACTTGCTTTACTTGCGGCGGAGCGTTTGACGGAAGCCGCGGATGTGGCAGGCGCAATGACGCTTGAAGCTTTGAAGGGCACGCCTGTGGCTTTCGATTATAAAATTCATGCGGTTCGCCCTCATCCCGGTCAACTTCATAGCGCCAGGCGTTTGCGCGAGTTGATTGATGGTAGCGAGATACGCGAATCGCATCGTGACCATCAAGCTGACCCTCGCGTGCAGGACGCCTATTCGTTGCGATGTATGCCGCAAGTGCATGGGGCTGTGCGTGACGCGCTCCAACATTCTAGACGTATTCTTGAAATTGAAATCAACAGCGCAACCGATAACCCTCTGATATTTGCCGAATCGGAAGAAGTGATTTCAGGCGGCAATTTTCATGGTGAACCCATCGCTCTCGCCTTGGATTACGCAGCCATTGCCATCGCCGATCTGGGCACAATTTCAGAGCGTCGAGTTGAGCGATTAGTGAATCCAGACCTTTCGGGATTACCGGCATTTCTCGCGCCACAAGCGGGAATGAATTCAGGAATGATGATCGCTCAAGTTGCAGCCGTTTCGCTGATCGCCGAAAATAATGTTTTGGCGCATCCCGCCTCGGTTACGAATTTACCGACGTCTGCTAATAAAGAGGACCATGTGAGTATGGGCATGACATCCGCCCTGAAGTTCGAGCAGGTAGTCAAGAATGTCGAAATCATTTTAGCTATTGAATTGATGTGCGCTGCACAAGGATTAGATTTTCTCAAACCTTTACGCCCTAGCCCCAGACTCCAAGCTGTATATTCGCGTGTACGCGAGCGTGTGCCTTTTATAGAAAAAGATTCTGTGCTTTCAAAATATATTGAAACTTTGGTCTCGTTGGTGCGAGATTTAAGTGATGCTTGATCGGTTCGCAGGATGAGAGTTGAGAAAAAGTCCGTAGTTCATAGCTCATTAAGGCGGGCGAAAAAGGGTGATTGAAAATCTTTATCAGAGACCAGCAGAAGAGACGATTTCAAATCACGAACAAAGAGCATCAAACTACGGACGACGGAAGCAAACTAAACAAACAGTGAAATCATGGTGTGATAAAAACTGAGAAGCAGATAAATGCTTAAGGAGAAATGTATGCCAATTCGCGCAGTTCGTTTATGCGAGTAGCTATAGCATATGAACATGCAAATTGCCGTGATTGTCATTTTGACAAAGAAAAAGAGTACAGCGCTTCTTTCAATCAAAGATTCCATGATCGGATTGGCTTCCGTAGCAACCCCACGCCCAATGTGATTCATCGTGGCGACAGCGTCATACCCGGACATCATCAAGACAACCAGGACACATAGGAATAAGTTCCGATTAAGAAAAAGGTCTTTTGTTGGGGACATAATTACCTCTTCTGTTCAGTCGTTTTAACGCGCGTGGTAAACCATCGGTTCCCGAAATCCCAGGCGCGTATCAATAACCGTGTAAGAATACTCTCAAAAAAATAAAGAATCAATTACCTAAACAGGTAGTTTTTACCATTATCATCCGATGAATGAATTACATACAAAATATTTTTCCAAATATAAGGATGCACCAATTGTGCCTGACGCTGTCTACTTCATCGTTTTAAAAATACTCAACTTTATTGCAACAATTGTGCGTGATAGAATGTCCGCACAAAATTAATATCAACAACATTGGATTAATAACTAATGGGTGAATCAAGAAAAGTAAGCGCGCCTCGCGGCACGGAAATCAGTTGTAAGGGATGGCATCAAGAAGCCGCTTTGCGTATGTTGATGAACAACCTGGACAGCGACGTCGCAGAGAACCCAGACGAATTAATTGTTTATGGCGGAACGGGTCGCGCCGCGCGTGACTGGAAATCTTTCGATGCAATCGTTGGTTCCTTGCGCAAACTCGAAAACGATGAGACTTTGCTGGTTCAATCTGGCAAGCCTGTGGCGGTTTTTCGCACTCACGAATACGCCCCAAGGGTGTTGATTGCCAATTCAAATCTCGTTGGGCATTGGTCGAACTGGGACGAATTTCATCGCCTGGAAAAGATGGGACTGATGATGTACGGACAGATGACCGCTGGCTCCTGGATTTACATAGGCAGTCAGGGAATCGTGCAAGGGACTTTTGAAACCTTTGCTGCCGCGGCGCAAAAACATTTCGGCGGCACGCTTGCAGGCAAACTCGTAGTGTCTGGAGGAATGGGCGGCATGGGCGGCGCTCAACCTCTTGCAGCCACCATGAACGAGGCGAATTTTATAGGCATTGATGTTGACCCTGTTCGCATAGAAAAGCGCATAAACACGGGCTATTGTGACCGTATAGCTTTTGAGCTGGACGATGCTTTGCAAATCATTGAGGATGCGAAAGCCAAAGGCTTAGCCGTCTCCGTCGGTTTAGTAGGCAACTGTGCAGACGTTTTGCCGGAAATGCTTCGTCGCAATATACAGATAGATATCTTGACCGATCAGACGAGCGCGCACGACGCCTTGAATGGTTATGTGCCCAATGGAATGACACTGCTAGAGGCTGATGATTTGCGCCGCGACAATCCAGACGAATACACCAAGCGTTCCATGGAGACCATGGGGGTACACGTTCAGGCTATGCTTGATCTGAAACGCAAGGGGGCGGTGACTTTCGATTATGGTAACAACATACGCACGCAAGCCAAACTCGTCGGCATCGCCGATGCTTATGAAATTCCTGGCTTCGTCCCTGAATATATTCGTCCGCTTTTTTGTCAGGGGCGAGGTCCTTTTCGTTGGGCAGCGCTTTCGGGCAATCCCGAAGATATAAGAAAGACAGACAGCCTGGCGCTCGAATTATTTCCTGATGATGAGGTGTTATCGCGTTGGCTTCGACTGGCGCGTGAGCGGGTGAAGTTTCAAGGCTTGCCGGCGCGAATCTGTTGGCTGGGTTACGGCGAACGCGCGGAATTTGGCGAAGCGATCAATGATATGGTGCGCACAGGAAAACTCGACGCGCCCGTTGTCATTGGGCGAGACCATCTCGATACGGGTTCGGTTGCTTCGCCTTATCGCGAGACCGAAGGAATGCTCGACGGTTCGGATGCAGTTGCGGATTGGCCCCTTTTGAACGCGCTTTTGAACACCGCCTCTGGCGCGTCCTGGGTTTCGATTCACAACGGTGGCGGCGTAGGCATAGGTTATTCATTGCACGCCGGGCAGGTCTGTGTTGCAGACGGAACAGATGATGGAGCGCGCCGTTTGAATCGCGTGTTGACTAATGACCCAGGAATCGGCGTAGCTCGTCACGTAGACGCTGGCTACGATGAAGCGAAACAGACCGCAACAGAGAAGGGAATCAAGATTCCTTCCATGCATGAAGAGTAGTTTATTTTTTGCAGGTTTTTATTCGCTTTGTTCTTTGGCGACGAAGAGGTCTTCATGATTTATGACTCTCGTAGGAAATTCATTAAACGAAGCAGCCTGGCTGCCTTCGGCTCATTATCTTCCGCTTTTTTGAGTAAGGCGCAAGATCAGAAAAACCTTAAAAAATTCAAATCAGATGTACCAGACAAAAAATTGATAGCAGAATTGGAACAGAGCATTCCTCTGATGATGAAGGAGTTTTCAGTTCCGGGCTTGTCCGTTGCCTTAATCAAAGAAGCGAAAATTGTTTTCAGTAAAGGCTACGGTGTAAGAAGTATTGATACGAAGGAGCCAGTCAACACCGACACGATTTTTGAAGCGGCTTCGTTAAGCAAGCCTGTCTTTGCTTATGGAGCGTTAAAGTTATGCGACAAAGGTTTGTTGAAATTGGATGAGCCTTTGAGCAACTATTTGCCTGAGCCATACATTGCTGATGAACCGCGAATCAAACTCGTGACGATGCGCCACGTCTTGACGCACCTGGCAGGCTTTCCCAATTGGCGCAAAAGCGCAAACTTGAGTTTCATCAATAACCCTGGAGAAAAATTCTCTTATTCAGGCGAAGGCTTTGTTTATCTGCAAAGAGTAGTGGAGCAACTAACCAAACAACCGCTTCACTCGTATTTGAGGAAAGAAATCTTCGAGCCTTTTGCGATGCAGAGCAGTAGTTTTATCTGGCTCGATCAATACACATCCATCACGGCTTACGGTCACGACCCACAAGGTAAAGCTTCGGGCAAAATGAAGCCCACAAGAGCGAATGCAGCGGCCTCTATGCATACGACGGCAGATGATTTCGCGAAGTTTATCGTTGAGATGTTCAAGCCCTCATTGAAAGACAAATTTCATCTAAGCGAAAAGCTGACAGACGAAATGCTCAAACCGCAGGTGAAGGTGAATGATTCATTGGCTTGGGGTCTGGGTTGGGGGATTCAGCAATCGAAAAGTGGGAACACATATTTTCATTGGGGCAATAACAATAACCGCTTCAAAAATTTTGCCGTATTTTCAAAAGATCAAAAAATTGGTCTCATCGTTTTTACCAACAGCGGAAATGGCTTGAGGCTTTGCAAAAAGTTTGTCCCTTTGGCTATTGGTGGAGAGCATCCGGCTTTTTCGTGGTCAATGGTGAGTTGACTCGATTTACAACTCGCGGGTTTTTGAGTTGACTGATAAGCGTGACGAGGACGAGAAACATTCAATAGGTTGAGTTGGCATGTGCAGTTTGCGTTCAACGAATACAAAGATTCTACACAAGAGTCGGTGACATAATGTTTTATTCAAAAGAGAAAAATTGATTTTGATCTTCTGTCATTTGCGTCATCACTGAAACTTGGCTTGACGCTATCGCCACTCATATAGGAATCCTGAATGTAGCGTAGACTGTCTAGTCTGCGGTTGATTGGAACTAAGTCCCGCTGGCTTTTCAAGGCATTTTCGGCGCAGGACTTGCGCAGACTAGACAGTTACCGCTACCTCACCTGCTCCACAAATCATCTAGGA
>JANMSG010000726.1:0-3338 GCA_031389065.1 Acidobacteriota bacterium
AGGCCAATGGCATTAAGTTAAGAAAAATCCGTTTTTGAGTCTTCAATGGATTCAACTACTTGCATTGTACTAACTTTGTGATTCCGCGTCGGTGAATCCTTAACTTAATGCCATTGGCCTGAAGGCGGGACTCTCAACACCTGCGCTTGACGATTTGCTACCTTTTTTATCTCACCCTAAACCCATGCGAAGATAGAGGCAATTGATCGCTTCGAGGCAAGTCAGAAAAGTTGCTGTTGCAGACGATCCTGCGCTATTCCCGCTTTAAATTGACGGTGCCTCTGTCTGACTCGATCAAGAGTTTGGAGCCGCCGCCGTTTATCGTTCCTTCAAATCTCTTCTTATCAACGCCTTTCCCGCTTGCAAGAATCGAGACAGCAAAATCGCTGTTAAATCCTGATCTCTTAGTCATATTGGCAACGATATTCAAGCCTTGAGATTCGGATAAGCCTAAATCTAAAGTTCCTCTATCAATCTCTATGCTGGAATCTCCACTGAGGCGAAGGGCTCGGACTTGACCACTGGTTCGGTCGGCTTCGACCTTGAGGCTGCCACGCAGGTTCGCCAATTCTACACTGCCTCTGTCTATGGTGATGTGCACCTCGCCCTCCAGGTCACTGGCAATCAAAGGGCTTCGATCGGCTTGCAGACGCATCTTTCCCGTAAAGGCGCGAACTTCCAGTTTCGACCTGTCCACGTCAAGGCGCAGATTCAGATTGCGCGGCGCGCGAATCTCATAATGAATGTCGGGAAGGGTTTTGGATTGCCCCAGAGTGTTGTTTTTATAAGGCACGGCATCGAAATTTGAACGCACAGTGAGCATACGCTTATCGCCTGTGACATCTATGCGAGCCCCTTCAACAGCAAGTTTTCCGTAGTCTTCGCTTTCATTTTTGGGCGCATCAATCCGCGCAGATATTTCGATTTGATTTCTATCCCATGAAGTCAAAAGAACACTGCCTTTATCGGTTTCCAAAATGAAATCAGCGCCACTATCTATCTCAACGCTACGTTTAAATTCCTTGCTTTGCACGGGCTCATAGGATTCACTGCCCACGGCGCTCTCAAAAGTGTTGGCTCCGGTCTTTGACACGGTAAAGAGAGATGATTGAATCAAGGTTACAACCAGAATTCCTAATAACGAGACGAATCTTTTTTTCATGTAGTACCTCCGATTTTTTGGCTGGGTTAACTCTGTTAGTGTCAATAGAGCGTAATAGGTTTCAGACAAACTGAAATCTGCATAAGACCCAGGTTCTTCTCTCTGGTCGTTATGCGTATCGGTGCCTAAGTCTTGCAGTAGGGTTTGCATAATCTCTCTTCACTCTTTGCCCCATGGAACATAACCAGGCCACAGCTTTTCTTCTCTGGTCTGGGCATCCTGCACGGCACGCTCTTCGCCCACTTTCACAGCGGCATACTCTTCTTCGGTCAAAATCACTTTCAACCAGAGTTGCAAATCGCGGCTGCCGAGCGCCAGCCATTGCCCGCTGGGACTGAAGGCGGCGCTATTGTAGCTGATGTTCTCGTATTGAAGCTGGCGTACGACTTCGGCGGTCGCCGTTTTCCAGACCATGATACGCACCCCCAGGCTGCCTGCGGCCAAGAGCGCCCCATCCGGGCTGAAGGCCACAGATGTCACGCTGTTTTGCAACCCTGTAAAGTTGCGTACCTGGCGGCCCGCCTGTAAATCCCACAACTTCACTTCTCCATTTTCGCCGCCAGAGGCGAGCCAGCGCCCATCCGGACTGATGGCGAGCGAAGCCACGCCCTTGGTGTGCCCGGTCAATACCCCTGTGGCTGTGCCTGAATCGAGTTCCCAAAGACGAATCGTGCGATCCCAACCACCTGAGGCTAAGCGTTGACCATCTGAACTGATGACCACAGAAGTCACTGGGCGTGTGTGACCGCGCAGGGTTTCGACTTCGTGGCCGGTGGCGGCGCGCCAGATGCGAATCGTCTTGTCGTGACTGCCGGAGACCAGCCACTGCCCGTCCGTGCTGAAAGTCACAGCACTCACTTCGGCAGTGTGGCCGTTTAAGACCTGAAGTTCCTTACCCGTATCGGCATCCCACAGTTTGATGGCGCGATCGCGGCTCCCGGTCACAAGCAGTAGATCATTGGGGCTGAAGGCGACGGAATTGACGCTGCCGTAATGACCGATGAAGACGTTGCGTTGCAGCATCGAATCTACTTCCCAAAGCTGTACGCCGCCGTGCAAGAAGCCCGCGGCCAACCACTGCCCGCCGTGGCTGAAGGCAATCGAACGCACGTAATCGCGCGGATCAATCGCATAGTGTTTATCGAAGCGCTCGTGAATATGTTCCAACTCGTGCTGAAACTCGTTGAGCCGCGCAAGCATCTGCAAGCGCTCGCGGAAGGTCACCTCCGTCGTTTGCTGCTGTTCCAACTCTTGAAAGACGCTGTTGAGTTTCGCCTGCTCGGCTTCGGCAATCACATAGCCCTGCAACTGCGCGGCATCTTTTTTCACCCGCTCGACCCCTTCCTCTACAGGCTGCACGAGGCGTTCGAGCAGAGCCTCGACCTGCGGCCTGAGGCCCTCGAAAAGCGCGTCGTTCTTCACACGTTCGTAATACCTTGCATCGCCGCTGATCGCCTGTTCGAGGCTGCTGATGGCCTCTTCCGCCTGACCGAGCAAGGCGGCTACAGTGGCGCGCTGATAGTGCGCTTCATAGAACTGCGTGTGCAAAGAGACGGCTTCCTGCAAATGCACCAGCGCCTCTTCCGGTCTCTGCTCGATCAAGCAGACCAGACCGGCAAAGTAATGCGCTTCGGCCGCCTGTCGCGCATCGCAGGGACGCGCGTATTTGGCGACTTTGCCAAAATAGGCAAGCGCTTGCGGCAAGTTGATGCAATGATACAGATAGATATTGGCGATCGAACGCAGCACGACATAATCAGGATAGTTACGCTTTTCAGCCTTGAGAAAATCCTCCAGCGCTTCCTCATACCAGCCGTTCAGATAAGCCCTCTCCGCACGTGTGCGATAGGCTCTGGCCTCGCGTTCAAATTCCGCCAGACGGATCTCCTGCAACATGTCAAACAGGGCAGAGTGCTGCATTTCAAGCTTCCAGACCAGGTCGCCGAGCAGCGGCGTAAAATCCGCATTGAGCTGTGCCACGCCGCCCGCCAACGTAGCGAGATTCAATTCCAGCAGGTGAGGCGTTACCTGTGCCGCCTGGTGCGCACGATTGCCCAAAGCGCCCAGTCCTGCTGTCAGAGCCGCTTGATATTCATAGTCACTGAGCGAAAGCTTAAGCGCCGGGTCACTTCCCTGGACCTCCGTCATCAGGCTGTTGTGATCGAGCAGCTCGAAC
>JANMSG010000730.1:0-9558 GCA_031389065.1 Acidobacteriota bacterium
ATCAGTGAAGGTCAGGTTGACAACTTTTTGAATCGTTATGCTATCATCCGCGAGTAATATCTTGCTTCCCATTAGGTCTTCTCCAGATCGCCTGCCCAGGCGATTAACATTCAAATTTTATTTTGGTGAAACCAAAGAGCCTTTATTGCAAACTTGCGCCGAGTCTATATTATTCTTTCAACAACGCGCAAGCTGTAGAGCCTTTCCCATAATACTTGTAACAAAAGAAAGAAGAATTATTTAATGATTTTTCAACAACGTAGCTAATTTTTAAGGGCTATCACGACAGTATGGAGCATCTGCTTTAAGGGCATTATATCGGTAAATCGTTGGGTGTTATGTTATCCCAGCGGCTATATTAACACACAAATATTTGTCTGTCTCTAGTTTAGAGAGATTTCCTGTAGACCTTGGTGCTGGCTCATTTAGCGGTTTGGGACAGATTGAAAAGGAGGTTGATAGGACTGTTCTCGGCTCAGCAGTCTATAAAATGGAATAGGGGTTTCATCAAGACCACAAGGATTATTTTCTGTCAAACCAAGAGCCTTTACATGTAAAAACATGTAAAAAAAATACCTTGTTTACGCTGAATTTTTCCAGTTTTTTGGATGATTTCCAAAATCTTGGAGTATGAAGCTTATTTAAAAGTTTGATAATGCAACGTTGTTTCTGTAAATTGGCTCCTCACGAAGAACGCCATCAAGTCACCGGCAAGTAGCGCACTGCGCTCTGCCAGTCTTCGTCGATCTCCATTAAGACCGCCGTTACCAAGCGCTCTAACGAACTACTGTTGGGAAAGATGCCAACCACTCGTGTCCGCCTTTTCAACTCGCGGTTTAGCCGTTCACTCAAGTTGCTCGTCCGCAAACGACACGGATACTGTTTAGGAAAGGCAAACACCGTCAAGCCTTCCACTACGTTCGTCTCCAGCCACGCCGATAATCTTGGCGCACTTGCTTCATACTTCTTCGTCATCGCTCCTAACAAGCGCTCGGCTTCTTCTCGACCCGGGGCGTTGAAGACCGAGCGCAAATCTCTTGCCACTTCCCCTCGCTGCTCCAATCGCACCACATATTGCGAAGCATTTTGTTGCAGATGAAATTGACAACGCTGCCAACTCACACTCGCAAAGACCGCCTGCCGGGCTGCCGCCAGTCCGCTGTGCGAATCGCTTGTGATCAATTTCACACCCGATAAACCGCGTTTGACCAAACTCTGCAAAAAACTCCGCCAATGCACTTCGGCTTCACTGCCTTCGACGCTCACACCCAGGACGTGACGCTTACCTTCCGGGTCAATGCCGATCGCAGTCAAGACCGCTTGGTCAACGAGCACGCCGCCTTCTCGCACCTTCTCGTAACGCGCATCCATCTGCACAAACGGCATCTGTCCAAGAGGGCGCTCACGCCACTGTTTGAAAGTCTCATCGAGTTGTGCTGTGGCTCGTGAAACTTGAGAACTGGTGACTTCAAAACCGCAGAGTTGTTCGGTGATGGCGGCGACTTTGCGCGTCGAGACGCCCTGCACGTACCTCTCCGCCAGAGCCAGCTTCAAGGCTCGTTCACTGCGTGTGCCACGTTCAAGAGCCGAGGGATAAAACTGTGAGCTACGCACTTGCGGGACGCGCAGATCAAGTTCGCCAACACGGGTTTGCAGACGTTTGGTTTTGAAGCCGTTGGCGTAGTCGCGCCGCTCTTGGGTGCGTTCATAGGGATCGGCGTTAAGAAAGTGTTGCCGTTCCAGGAGCATAGCGGCATTCAAGAGAATTCTGAAAGCCTCGCCTAAGGAATCGCTGCCCGATTGATTGAGCAATTCCAAGACTTCATCAATTGCAGTATGCTGTTGTTGTTGAGCCACTGGGGAAATCCTCCTTTAGGGAAAGTTGAAAGTCCCCGTGAGGATAGCCCCGTGGCTGCTTAGTCAGCCACCCGGCTCTGCGAATTTACAGAAACAATGATGCACTACTATGAAGGGATTGCTGTCATTACCAGTTTACAGCCTGGTTATTATGATATTACAAATGCGAATCAAGAGTTGAACAGGAGTCGAAAACAACAGACCGTGAGTTTGCCATAGCAATGAACGAGCAAGCCAGTGGTTGAGCGCACTTTGCTTGCCTCTTGAATTCCCGATCTTTGAATCAACCAATTGAACAACCACTCAATCGGCTGCCGCATCGCCGACACGAAGCGTGACCACAGACTGTTGAACGCCGCTTCTTTCTCTTGCCCGGGATGACTGCAGAAGCGTTTGCTGCGGCTCTAAAAATTGCTCCTGATGCTTTTACGCCGCGTCTGAATTACGGCATGCTTTTGGTGCAGACGAAAAATTATCCGAAAGCTGTAGATGAATTATACAAGGCTTTGAAAAAGGATTCGTCTTCGGCTATCGGGCATCTTTACATTGGCAGGGCTTTGATCAATATAGGCAGTTATGGTGACGCCGAAAAGTTTTTGCAATTGGCGGTTAAATTCGGTAATGAAAAAGACGAGACCATCGAGGCACATAGATATTTAGGTGCCGTTTATATAGAGAAAAAGAGCAATGAGCAGGCCGCAAAAGAGTTGGAAAAGTATTTAACCCTCGCGCCAAATGCAAAAGATGCAAAGAGCATCAGCGATCTGATTAAACAATTGCGCGAGCCGGCAAAATCGAATTAAACCCGAATTGCAAAGCAAACGACTGAGCAGACTAAAAGTACGTTTGTTGAAGATCAAAGTTATGCCTTCAGGTGTGAAACATCGAATTATATCACGCCTGAAGGCGTAACTTTGATCTTTTCAATCGCAAACCGGAGACTCTCGCTTTAACGGCAGTCGGCCATTTCGGCAGTCAGTTTAAGGTTATCTATAAACCAGCCTTTGTAGCCGTCCAATATTCCTGTCGCGCCATCGAACCCAGCCAGGAATCTGACCCGTATTACTTTTCCGGCGAACTCGTCCAGATTGATAACTACGGGAGTGAAGATTCCCGGACGACCTCTCGATGTCCAGGCGAAGCGAGTTCCTAAAGGGTTCTTTGAAGTCTCAACAGCTGTCACTTTTCCGTCATAACCGCCAACGATGATTCGTGTGCCTAAATCTTCCCAGGTCACTCCGTCATCCATAGAAAATTCCATCACGCCGCCATCAAAGCCGGGCTCGAAATTGGCGATATGAAAAAATGAAAATCGCACATTGGCGGCGTTTGCAGGAATGGTCAAAGGCTTCTTCAACATCAAAAAGGATAGCTGGAAGTCATTTTCGGATTTGCCTGGATCAACCACGTGGTAAGATTGCGTGCCGCTCAATCCCACATTGGTTGCGGTGGTGAATCCTTTCTTCGCTTTCCAACGCACTAGGCCTGAATCCACATCATCATCAAGCAAAGTAAGCTGCGCAGTCGTGCGACCAACTTGAACGCTGACAGGCACAATGAAATTGCCCAGACTCGTTGCCAGTTGCAGTTGCAGGGTAGCCATCGATCCACAACGCAAAGGCGAAGGCACTTGAATTGAAAAGGGCGTGCTGTTGCGTACGGTGCTTGCTGCCGCAATCGTCGGGAAACTTGCTTCGCTTGAGCCCGATGCGCCAACGAAGGCGAGCCTTGCGGAAGTGACGTTTGCTGCGATGGTTTGCGAAGAATTGCGAACCCCTATCGTCATCGAAACCGTTTCGCCCGGAATCAAGAATCTGTCGGTCGAGCCGTTGGAATGCGTGATGCTGATGTCGGCAACATCTGCATTCGCAACTTTCGTTGTCGCCAGGTCGAGAATCGGTGTAGGCGTTTCGCGCCCGTTGGTAACGACAAGCGCGAAATCCTGGTCTAAGTCTATGCCGTTAAAAGGCGCGCCATCGCCGGCGATGATTGTGGGTTTGACGCGAATCACAAAAGGCCCTGTCGTTCCAGCCGGAAGACGAATGCCTTGTGTGTTGTTCAAAAAATCAGTTTGTCCGCCAGTGTTTGAATATTGTCCTTGAAAGACATTGCCTTTGTAGGTGACGCCGCCAACCGTCAATTCAATGTTGAGTTGATTGACGTAAGGCGCGTTTGACAAAGAAATGCCCGGTGCATCTGTCCAGACCAGCATCGCCCGAAATTCTTTTGACGGGTCTGTAATCATTCCGGTGATTTCAAAAGGCGCGCCGCCGCTTTGCGTAAAGGTGCGAGAAGGCGATTCGTCATAAATGATGCGCTCGGTATTTTCAAACATTCGCGCAATGTTAAGCAAACCCCAGCCTTGTCGTGCTCCTGGCAAATTGTCATTCGCTAATTTGCCTGTCAGATAGCTTGTTGAATTGAGCAACATGGCTTTGACTAAAGCGGTGCCTGGCGCTGTGCCAAAACGCGTCTTCAACCATTGATAAGCCAGTGCTGCGCCCCCTGTCACAAGTGGCGCAGAGTGACTGGTGCCGGACGACCAGGTGTTGAGCGTCTGCCCTGACGGGAAGTAATGGTCGCAGATGCTTATGTCATCTGAAGGTTTCGGACCGAATGCCGAGTCTTGCGTAGCCGCGCCGGTGATGTGAGTGCCGGGTGCCACTAAATCAGGTTTTGCGCGTCCGTCTTGCAGAGGTCCGCCGGATGAAAAATCAACTACATCTTGAACATTATCCGCAAGCGCGCTGCCAATATTGCAGCCATCGCGCAGAGGCGCGCCGTTTGCGTCTGTAGGGCGAAAACCTTCGCTTGCGCCAACAGTTATGACGTTCTTTGCGGTGCCGGGCATCGCTACCGATTGCGGCAAGTCCAAGCCTGCATTCCCCGCAGAAAAGATAATGACCATTTGTTGATAGCCAGGACCGTTCGGATCAATGTCTCTGACTAACGCATCATACGTGCGCGAGTCGCTGGTATAAATATTGCAAAATCCAACATCAGAATCGCACAATCCCCAGCTGTTATTACTGATTCTCGCGCCATCGTTATAAGCAGAGTTCAGCAGTTGAGGAAAGGAAATGCTTTCTACAAATTCGTTGCGGTCATCAAATAATCTTGAGATGCCAAGTCGAACGTAAGGCGCAACCCCAAGCCCATATTGATACCCGAGCGAGTCACGAGAGGCGCTCGTTGTTCCTATGTTGTAGCCCCCGATGATGGAAGCGTTTAGCGTGCCGTGCCCGAAAGGATCGTGCGCCGCGTTTGCTGATGGAGTATGGGTAAAATCATGTAGATAAGCAATGCGCGACTGGCCTCGGCTGTCTAAAAAATCCGGGTGTACGTCGGATGCTGCGGCTGAACCTTTATCAAAACCGCTATCGCCAATATCAACAACAAAATCGAATGTGGAATTGAAGCCCAGCGAGTTAAGAAAACCGACATAGCCGGGACTTGCCGGACGCGTGACGAAAATATTATTCACGGTTTCATTGACCAAAGAACCTGCGACGATTTGATTGGCTCGTTCATCATGCAGTTTTATTTTTGCCCAGGGTTCTATTGAAAGTACATTCGGCAATTTTGCCAGCTCTGCAAGCTTCAAGCATTCGGTCAGGATTTTGATCTGCCTTGTCCCGGCAATTTGAAATTCAGGCATCAACACTTTCCGCGCCACGGATTTGATATGCGCGATGGTTTGTGTCGCTTCCGGCGTGTCCAGGAGTTCAATTGAAACGGGCATCTGCTCAACAGAATCGAGTTTGATGCGCGGGTCAATTTTATAGGCAGGATGGAAAGGCGCATCCCATTGGATGACCTCTGTTTGTTCGCGCATCGCCTGCAGGCGCGCAAGTTGGTTGCGTGTTGCCCAGATGATGTAAGCATTGTTTGGAATGTACGAAACGACTTTCGCGCCTGTAGATTTCAACGCGTTCATTGCCTCGTTGGTTGGCGGTCCAAACATTTGCACGAGATGCAGAGATCGAGTTGCATGGGTTTCCTGGCGCAGCAATTGATTGACTTGCGGTTCCGGCGCAGTCGTGTCAAGCTGACCGCCGCGCAGCATGATCAAATTGAAATCATCGCGCAATTGAACGCGCTCGAAACTCTTTTCGTCAAGCGATAAAAGCGTTTCGTCAGATACTTCGATGAGCGAAAAAGCTCCGTATTTCTTAACTTTCTTCGCCGATTTTGTAGAAAGCAACCTGGCTGAGAGCGCCGCCTCTTCGGCAGGAACTAAGATTTTGTGAGACGAGCCGGGACTGCGATACGAAAGCGGCTCGACACTGCCTCTCGCCAATGCGCGTTTGGCGAATGGTTCTTCTGAAAGCTGCGTTCGTGATTTTTTATCGGTGTTCGAGAAGGTGCGCCAACTGCCGGACATTGCCACTGCCAACAATAGAACGGCAATGGTAAAAATTTTTACTGCTGTACTCTTCATGAAAACGAGACCCCTTTTGAAAATAAGACATAAACTTTAGCGCATAGCATCCTGATAGCAAAGCTCATAGAACAGTAACTGGCAGCCGGTAGCCGGTAGTCGGTGGTTAGTAACCCTTGCTGCTCAGTTTTATCAGAGAAAACACTTTCACTGATTTGACCTCAATTAAGAACCCAGGTACGAATCAATCTATTCTCTACTTCACCGGCTACCGACTACCGTCTGCCGACTACTGTTTACACACAATCTGCTTGACCCTGTTTTGCCTTTCAGGTAGCCTCAAAAGTGTAATCAACGCACGCGAAAAACAAGCACAAAATGTTTGTCAAAGATTTCGCGTCAGCATTAATCGGAGGTAAAAAACATGAGCGCATTTGACGAAACGACAAAAGAAACAACTGGTGATTCAGGGGAAGCGGAAGAGGTCAGACGGGTTTTTGCGGCTTTGCCATTCGAGCAGAGAATCTCAACGCTGTTTAAAATCGAACTTGATATCGTCGTTGACGTGATTGAAAACGTCGCGTCTGCAATATCAAAAACAGTGGATGATCTGACGGAACCGTTTACAACTTCAAGTACTTCGCAAACACCGACAAGCTCGAAAGAGTAGCCTGCGTCGAGTTAGTTGTTATTTTTCAAGGTCACGATTTTTGAAATCTCAAGAAACCTGGCGGAGATACCATGTCTGAAAGCATTAAACTTCCTGATACGATTTTTAAACTCATCATTCGATTCAGCAACGGCGAAAAATTTCACTACATCACGGATGAGCAATTCATTGCTCACAAAATAACACCGGAAACGTGCTACGCGGTTATCTCATCTTTTTCACTGCAAAATCCTGCTGAGTGCACGGATGTTACGCTCGTCAACCTGAAAGATGTGGCTTTTATCAAGACTGAAAAAATCACCCTCGATGAGTTGTCTGCCGGACGAAGAACCGCAGGGCTGCATTCAACGAGCGCCTCCTTAAGCGAAGATAAACTGCCCAAGACCTTGTCGCAGGTGAAATTTATTTGAGCTTGTTTGATGAGCCTTTCCCTTGGGAGTTCATTACATGATTCAACACCTCAGGTTTACGAAAACAACCCTACAGACGCTGGCGCTGGCTGTTCTTTTGATGTTTGCGAGTGGCTGTCAAGAGCCAGCCGCTTCTGTAGCCAATACCAATTCTGCGAAGCCGAATACAGAATCGGCCAACGCGGAAAAGAGCGAAGGTGTTGATGCCAGCCGCGCCTTTGCACACATGAAGAAGCTTGTCGAAATCGGTCCACGCCCCTCCGGATCTGAAGCCATAAAGAAAACTCAAGAGTATATAAAAAACGAATTAAGTAGTTATGGTTTGAAAATTACCGAAGACAAATTCGACGGCGCGACGCCGAAAGGGAAAATCCCTATGAACAACCTCATAGCGGAATTGCCTGGGCAAAAATCGGAAGTCGTCATCATCAGCGGCCACTACGACACGAAATTGATGCCCGGTTTTGTTGGCGCAAATGACGCTGGTTCAAGCACTGCCGCACTGCTTGAAACGGCGCGAGTGTTGGCAAAAACCAAGCCCGAATACACCATCTGGTTTGTCTTTTTCGATGGCGAAGAAGCCGTTGTGGAGTGGGAGGGAACAGACAACACGTATGGCAGCCGTCACATGGTTTCAAAGATGAAAGCCGAGGGAACTTTAAGTCGCATCAAAGGCATGATTCTTTACGATATGATCGGTGACAAAGCCTTAGACCTCAAACGTGACGGTTCATCATCCGCCTGGATGGTGGAGGTGATTTGGAACACCGCCAAACAGATGGGACATGGCAAATATTTTCTCGCCAATGATACGGGCATTGCAGATGACCACATCCCATTCATAGAGGCGGGCATCCCAGCAGTTGATTTAATTGATTTCAACTACGGATCCAATAATTCTTACTGGCACAAGCAGGAAGACACCTTGGACAAAGTGAGCGGCGAGAGTGTGAAGATCGTTTGTGATGTGGCGATCAAATCGCTCCCCGAAATCTTTAAAAAGTTGAATACTCTACCAAACGCGGCAATTCAGAAAGTGAATCAATAATTCGATGAAGCAAGTCGCTATCATAGCGGGCGATGGCATAGGCCCCGAAGTCATCAATGAAGCCGTAAAAACCATAGAACTGGCGCGAGAAATTTTCAACTTTGAAGTAGAGCTTACACATTTCGATTGGGGCGCGGAAAAATATTTAACTACTGGAATTACCATGCCCGAACATGGGCTTGAGTTGTTATCGAACGAGTTCGATGCAATTGTAACGGGCGCCTTTGGCGACCCACGCATTCCTGACAACAAACACGCCGCAGATATTTTATTAGGCATGAGGTTTGGCTTAGACCTCTACATTAATCTTCGCCCGATTAAATTAATTGACTCGAAACTCTGTCCGCTCAAAGATTCCCGCAAAGAGAACATCAACTTCGTCGTCTTCCGCGAAAATACCGAAGGGTTATATGTGTTTATGGGCGGCAATTTCAAGAAAGGTTCGCCAGATGAAATTGCCGTTCAAGAAGAGATCAACACCCGCAAAGGCGTTGAACGCATTATCGTTGCCGCTTTTGAATATGCCCGCGCCAACGGACGCAAGCGCGTCACGATGAGCGATAAATCGAATGTTTTGACTTATGGACACGATTTGTGGCAGCGCGTTTTCAAAGAAGTGGCGGCGCGTTATACGGACCTCGAAGCCAATCATCTTTACGTTGATGTGTTGGCGATGTGGATGGTCTTAGACCCTGCGCGATTCGATGTCATTGTGACGAATAATTTATTCGGCGACATCGTCACCGATTTAGGCGCAGCTTTGCAGGGCGGATTAGGCATGGCGGCGTCGGGAAATATTCATCCCGGCAAAGTATCGCTGTTTGAACCTGTGCATGGAAGCGCGCCGCAAATCGCCGGAAAGAATCTAGCCAATCCTGTCGCAGCAACTTTGACAGCCGCAATGATGCTTGATTATCTGGGATTCAAAGATGCGGCTGAGGCGATCGAAAGAGCTGTAGAAAAATCGATCGAAAACAACGAAACCACGCAAGACATAGGCGGCACTCTTTCAACTACTGATGCCGGAGAAGCGATCAGGAAATACTTGAAAACGTAAAATTAGAAAGGGAGTAGGGGAGAGGAGGAGAGGGGGAGAAAGGGAGACCTGGAATTTATTTGTTGAGCATTGGTCCACTTAAAACGAATCAGAAAAGGGGAACTAATCGAGACCTTAAATCTCCCTTTCTCCCCC
>JANMSG010000799.1:0-8125 GCA_031389065.1 Acidobacteriota bacterium
CGAGCAAATTAGCCGCCGCCTTGGACAACCTACGGTACATCACCCGTGTCAGTCTTAATCAAAATAAATATCTACTAACGATTCCTGCCACCGCTTCTGACCTCTCGTAAAACAGTTGCCGAAAGCGCATCGGGCAATCCCAGTTTGCCGTTGTGACACAGATTGCAGGTGTTCTCTTCGGGCAATTTAATCTCGTACAAAGCCTTCGCCGTATCAACTGTCTTGTGACATTCGGCGCAGAGATAATCGGTAGGCTTCGCTCTGTATTCGGCTTTTCTCACAGGGCGCGTGTCGTTATAGGTTTCGTGGTCTTCGTGATGAAAGGTTTTCACGATACCGTAAAGATGCGGAGATTTCGCGCCGCCCAAATCGTGACACTGACCGCAATCGTTCATATAAGGAAAATTCATTCGCGCATTGGCGGGCTTTTCGCCGTGACATTGAAAACAGGTGGAGTGCCCTTTTTCAAGTGCCATCTCAGGCACATCGGTTCGCCGGGTCTCTATACGCTGGTGACAGTCGTCGCACTTGGGAGAAGCGCCCAACGCGACTCTGAATTTCGAGACCGGTGATTGCACAAACATCACATCCGGCGGCACGGGTTTGCGATGCGAAACGTGCGAAAAGTCTATGCCGAAATCGCCTTGAATTTGCCGCGTTTTGGTTACGAAATCGAGCATAAAGGTGTTGGCTTTTGACACAGGCAAACGCGAATGACAGATGCCGCAATTTTGTTTCGGTTTAAACAAGGCTTCGGCTGCGAGGTTGTGACAGCTTATGCAGGCGATATGACCGGGAAAGTTTTTCACATCCGGTTGCGCAACCGAAACTTTGTGACAAACGGAACAATTAAGCGTCCGATGCTTTTTTGAGCCGTGATCGAAACTTGAATTGGCAGCAGGCCCTTTAAAAGGAATACCTACCAAGGCAAGCTCGTCATCAGCGGCACGAGTCGGCGGCGCGAATAAGTACGCGCATACGGCTAACACGCAAGCCAAACCCAAAATTATCTTTTTAATTTTTGGTGTCGCCAACTCAACCTCCGAAAAATGTTCTACTCCGCCTTATGGCAGCCACCGCAAGTCGTCGGTCCTTTTACGGTAATGCCCTGCGTATAATTCGCCCGATGACAACCGATGCACAGATCGTGAAAAGCGCGTTCCGCATAGGTTTCATCGAAATCTCTATTCTTAGGGTTCTTTTCGTTGCCTTCGCCTTTGTGACACGAAACGCATTTCCACAATTGCGGAATGCCACGTTTGCTTTCGGTGTGATGGCATCCGGCACAGGCGGCGTTTGGTTTCGCTTTGGTCTTAAAAGCAAAATCCGGGTCGGGATTGATTAAACCTTCGTGTCCTTTGTGGCTGAAATAGACAATGCCGCGATAACCTTTCGTATCAAGTTTGATAATCGAATCATCCTGTTGTTGAGGGTTTGCGTCGGCTGGCAAAGCGAACGCCACTACCCGCAAAGCCGCAGGCGCAACCAATCCGCTAACGAAGATTATCAAAATTGCCAGCTTCAATTTCATATCAATCCCTATCGAATGTAAGCAGCAAGCATTTCATCAGGTATGCGGTTACGTTCAATGTGCATGTTGATTGCATCCTGGTGATCGCTGTAATAACTTAATGCCTCAAAGACCTGCGCCAAACTCAAGTGAGGCATACGGCTCGGAATTTCTTCCGGTGTTACACCTCGTCGCCAAGTTTCAACGATTGCACGAACAGGAGTACGAGTTCCTTCGATAATCGGCTCGCCACTGAGAATTTCATCATCAGTTACGATATAACGATACTGTGTCACTGCGACCATAAAAAATTCTCCTGCTCTCTATTTTCGCAATTTTGAAAACCTGATGACAACCGCGCCGAATAGCGACACAAAAACCAGCATATCTGCAAACCTGTTTGATTTCGCCTTCTTCAACGCGGCTTGCGAATCCTGTTCCTCTTGATTCGATGTTGAAGCGTCTTTCTTCTCATCGCTTGTGGCGTCCTTGGTTGCATCTGCATTGGTTTTCTTTTGCAACTTATCGGCGTTTTGCTGCACGGGTGCGCCGTAAAAGCGACGAATGTCTTTGTTCATCTTGCGGTCATTGTCTTTGATGTCCGGGACGCGGAACATCTGCCCGTTGATGTTGTACATTCGCTGCATCTCCACAAAGTTCAAAGGTCGCGCCCCACGTCGTCCGAACACTGCCAGTTGATTGCCGTTTTCGTCAACGGCGCGATCACGGTCTACGCCTTCTGAAATCGTCAGCGCTTCGCCGATGTGGAAATGATGCGTGGCAATCAAATGCGGCGTCGGTCGAGGGCTGAAACCATAATGCCCTTTGGTGTCTTCAGGCGAAGTCAGTTGCACAACCTGCAAGCCTTGTTTGCCTCCGGCGATGTAGGCAAACAAACTCACATTGGTGATTCCAACCTTTACATCCCGCGCGTCATTGATCTTGCCATCTGCCGTGAAGAGTTCTTCTAAACGCGGTTGTTCGGGCTTTTCTATGTCAATGATGGCAAGCCCTTGTTTGCCAGCCGCGACATAGGCGTAGGTTCTTACCAGATAAACTTTGTGCGCCTCAGACAACGGCACAACGGCGCGGCTCACAGGTTTTGCCGCATTGGGATTGGTCACGTCAATAACCTTCAAGCCTTCCGCGTCACACACGAACGCATAGCGGAACTGGATCTGTACATCGCGAGGCTTTTTAAGAAAGGGCTCGCCGATCTCCGTAACCAATTTCGGGTGCAGCGGGTCGCTGATGTCAACAATCACGAGGCCCCTGTCGCAAATGATGTAGGCGTGAGTCGCCGCTATGGTGATATTGCTTGCGCCTTTCAAAATGTTATTCGGATTCCATGCCAGTGCGCGGTCTATGAAATTATTATTCGGATCGCCGTCAAGCAGCGTCGCCACGCCGATATTATTTTTGCTGCCAGCTTTGGTGTTGCCTATGACAACCAAACCCTCTTCGCTGTCTGTGCCATAAAGGTAGGCATACACCAGAGGAATCGCTTGCTTGTCGTCGCGATATTGCGCTTCTTCGTTTTCAGGACGATGATTGCGCGTCGGGTCAATTGCCAGCGTCGAAGGCGAAGCGATTGACGTCGCGTTCTTTGACTTCACATAAAACTTTTGCCCGAGCGGCGAAAACGGCGCGGTCGTTATACGTTCCGAAAAACCTTTCTGGTCAATATTGGCGACATCGAAAAACTTAAAGCCAGCCTTGCCGCACGCCGCGTAAAGATATTCGCCTCTGAGTTGCAGAGTGGTGACGTTCGACCCGCCTTTGACGAAGGGCTTGAAGTTCGTAGAGACATCGTTGCCCGGGTGCTCGTAAAATTCGTGTAACTCTTTGTGGCCCGCTTCGTGCTTTTTGTACTCTTCCGGGTAAGCAATCTTGTGCAGATAACTGCCGATGACCGCCTGTGGTTCGTTGCGTTCTGTGACCACGACTCCCGCGAAGCCTTCTTCGCCAAGCCCTACATAACAATATCTGCCGATGAAGTTATAGAAATTCGTACCTTGCATATAGGTCATCGCCAGGAAAGCGTTGTTGTCGTTGTTTTCAGACAAATGGCAATCGTCGCAGCCGCGCGTCTCTTTCGTGCGAACCGTGTGCGGGAAATGCGAACTGAATGATTGACCGCTGTAGCCTTCTTGCGAAACGGTCTGCTGTTGCGAATAGATCCACTCGCGCAAGGCGTTTTGCGAACTGACATAGACAGCGCAGGCTGAACGAACAGGCGCAAAACGTCTGCCGGTTACGGTTCCGTCTTTACCTAACATGAAAACGTCGTCGCGCAAGGTTTGAAAATTGTAGGAGACATAGTTGCGCAGCGAAGACTCGCCTTCGTTATGCAGCATAGGCTTCTTTTCGTTGGCTTCCATCTTCAAATGACAGCCGAAACAACTCGGAGTCCAAGCCGTGTGGCAAGCATAGCAAGTCATCTTACTGTTTGCATGCGCAAGCTTGTTTTCATCCGGCAAGGCGCTCCCCCACGATTTGCCGTCATTCAGAATGGTCTTTGCGAGCGCCGCTTTTTCGTTGTAATCCTTGCTTGTCGGGTTGATGGTGTCGGCGACCTGTTTGACTTTCCAGACTACGGGTTTGTTGTCTTTATCAACAGAGACAGCGGCGCGTTGATATAGCTCGCCATCTTTTTTGAAAAAGCGATCTTTGCGCGAAGGCAGATTGCGATAATCGAGCATACGATTGCCGCCCGCAGCAGCAGTGGTTTTCGCATCCTTTGATGTCGGGTCGGCGCGTTGGGTAATCGTACCGTGACAATCCTTGCAATCAATCTCTATGGCGTTGCGGACTTCGCCGTACAACTTGCCGTTGCCGTGATTGTCTTGTTTGAAATGACAATCCACGCAGTGCATACCTTTTTCAAGGTGTATATCTTTCAAGTGAACCGGAACGCCTTTGCGCGCTTCGGGATTTTCGGTGTCCTCTTTGATGGCGCGTTGCAGAGCCTCGTTTGTAACATTTTCAATGACGTTGCCATCAACGTCGAGCAGATTGCCTTTGCGGTCTTTCTTGAACGCCGAGCGGAAAATCCAACCGTGTCCGGCGAAGTCCGCAAACTGCGTATGTTTGAGCGTGGGATTGACGTCTTTGCCTAAGGTCTTCAAAAATTCAGGGTCAGCCCACTTGCCGCGCAGCACGGATTCTTCGGGATTGCGATTGATGAGTTTCGCTTCTTCTTCGGGGCTGCGCTTTTTCGGGTCGTACATCTTGTCGCCATCGGTCTCCAAATCCCACCACATATAACCGAAGTAGGAATTCAAAACATTGGTGCCGGGGTGCATATGACAGACGATGCAACTGCTCGAAGGAATAGAGCGCGTGAATTGATGTTTGAGCGGATGCCCGGATTTGTTCTTTGGAATGGTTGGGTCGGCGCTCTGGCTCTGTCCCGTGTGACCGAATTTCGCGTAAGGTCCCGCGTGAAACGGATTGCTGTCGTTGGCATAGACGACGTGACAGGCTGTGCAACCGCTGGAGCGATAATCGCCCGGATGGTCGTTCGTGCCAAAAAGTGAAAGCATCGGGTCAAGCAGTCTGGCCTTTTGCAAGCCTAGAAAAACCGGGTCTGTGCGCAGCAAGGTGCCAAGTCCGCGTTGCGAGAGAAGATTTTGCGTAGGTTTGCCGGGCGGTTCTTCGGTTATCGGATTGCCTATCTCCGCGGCTTTGCGCCCACCACGTTCAAAGGTGCGCAGAATGTTGCCCATCTGGGTGATTTCCCAGCGTGGCAAAGGGTCAAGGAAGGGAAGAATGCCTTTCTCCTTCATCTCTTTTTCGCTAGGTTGCGGATAAGTCATCAAGCGTTGCGGCAAGCCTTCTTCGTTGTAGCTTTCGCCAAAGCGATAATTCTTCAGGGGGAAAGCGCCGTTGTTATAAAGCGCTGCGCCCCACAACATCGCGCCCGTTGTCATCATGCTCTTTTTAACATTGTGAACATCGCCAACGTGACACCCGGAAGTTCCGCAACTCAAACTGGCGACGCGCAGATCACCGGGATTGATGAAGCGTATGAACTCGGCGCTCTCTTTCAAAGTCAGCGCGTAGGGTCTTTCTGGATTCGCCGCATCTTTCCAGAATTCAGGATAGCGCGGTTGAATATGTCCTTTCTTCTTTGCCTCTTCGTAAGAAGCTGAACCTTGTGTTGCGCCTTGCGGAAGCCTTGCATTTGCATCGCCGCCGTGACAATCAATGCAGCCGATGGAAATTGCGCCATTGTGCATATCTTCTATGCCTTTGTGGCAATCTACGCAACCGACGCTGCGACGGTCTGCCTCTTCCGTGGACATATTAAACAGCGGCATTTGTTTTGTCGTTTGCTGCGCGGAAGCCTTGGCGGAATTTTCAGAAGCCTGGTTGGCATCCTTGTTGTTCGATGACGCAATGGCTTGAACCACCGACCCGGTATTTGAATCGGCAGTCGCTTTTGAGTCAGCAAAGCTCAAGAGAAAAAAGCCGCCAATGACCAAAGCAATGACTGATATTTTAAGCGCGCTGTTTTTGGATACTCTCATCGGTCTCTCCCGCAAGCGAGTCAAAGTGCATCGAAAAAATCAATCACTTGTACAGGCGACCCTGTGTGGTCGCCCCTCATTGCGAATCATCTACATTGTTTCAAGACGAATGCCCGTTGCAATTTCAGAATAAACTTCTTTCAAACAGGGGCGACCACACAGGGTCTTCTCTCAAACAAGGGCGACCACACAGGGTCGCCCCTACTCGTCATCAATACACAAACTTCAACTTCACGAATGCCGAAAACAGAGTTTTGGAATTGGCACCGCAACCTTGCCCCGCACAGTTGGAACTGAAGATGTCTTTCAAACCAGTGCCGGGCACCAACGAATTAAAGCCGCCCGCGAAAATTATGTTCTCGCTCAACAACGGACGAAAGATTACTCCCAAGCCGTAATCAAAGCCGATGGGCTTGCGAATGCCCGGTTGAAACAACAATTCCGACAGCGGTTCCGTGTGATGAAAATGCAGATAGTTGGCGTTCAAGATACCGCGCAACTTCGGCGTCAGTTCTGCTTCAAGCCCTACGTTGTAAACGAAGATACCGGGATTGACAAAGTTCGATTGCCCTTCAAATTTGCTGCTTCTGAGGCTCGGCAACAAACTATCAGGCGTCGTCAGCAAGACGCCTGTGTTGGTAAAAGGAATCCCCTGGCTGTTCCAGAAACTGAATTTGCTGCCCGCAAATTCAGTCAAATCAACAATCGAATCAAAACCTTTCGCGGTGCCGTCAAATGGCTTGCTGTCGCCAGACGCCCAGAAGATGGAGCCTTTATATCTGAGCCAGTCCCGGTCACGCGATAATTCCAGAGCCGCCATCTGCGCGTTGATGTTGGTTCGCTGCCCGGCAATCGGATTGCGCGTGTCGTGACCGAGTACTTGATAAAAGGCGTGATTGATGTTGTTCAAACCGATGTGACCGTCGCCCGTAAAACCCAGATAGAAAGATTTGATGCCATGCGGCGCGACATCGCCAATCAACGCCGGACGCACGAGAAAATCGTTCTCGTCAAAATGTTTGCTCGGACGGTCGTTGTTATAATGAAAACTGAATTGCGTGGTATAGCCTTTATACTTGGTGTCCTGACGATAGACATTGGCAATCAGCACCGTCTGATTGCGGAATTCACCACGATGGATGCGCGTGTTCAACTCGCTGTTGGTGTCTTTTTCGAGCAGATAAAAATATGCCGCGTTGAAGTTGTAGCGGTTATTCGCCGCTTGCCCGAATAGACGCGCGCCCAGATTAAAATCGTTGAAGATAAAGGAACGGAAATCGCTGTTGAATTGCTGTATGCCGGCGCGTATGAAGGTCGTGTCAAAGAAGGCGCTCTCGCCTTTCTGATTATCAATGAAGTTTGGCTTCTCTGAGTCTTTATCGCTCTTGCTCCCTCTGTTTAAAAAAGGAATCAACTTCGGCGTGTCGCCCAGACGCTTTTCAACAAACAATTCTTGAAAGCCTATGTAGCCGTCCAGCCGATTTGCGCCGACGAGCGGATTGATATTTACCAGGTTGCGTTCCTGGGTGTTCAACTGGTTGATGTTGAAGTTTGGCGTAAAGCGAACCCGCCAATCAATCGGTTTGAATGAAACGTCGCCGTTGAATAATTCAATGGAGACAGAGAAATTCTGCCGCGTGAAAATCTGTCCGCCGCGCCCGAAAAACTCTGCGCTGTTGGCGCGTTCTGAACTGACGTTGCTCGGCACAGGGATGCGCCGCCCATTGATTAAGGTTTCGCTTTCGAGGGTCAAGACTAAAAAATTGTGCTGACGGAAAATCGGATAATCGCCTTTGAGCACGTTCTGCCGATAGGGGTTTAGCCAAGAGCCTTTCTTGTAGCGCGGGTCTTCGGGGAAACCGATGCGCCAACGGTCTGTCACAGGCAATTTATCGCCTACGGTTTGTTCGGCTTTTTCAATGCGCGACGTTCCGGCGTAACCAATCGGCGGGTCAACCGGTGTGGTGACGATTTCGCCCGGTGCCGGATAGTTTTTGACAATCGTACGCGGCGGATAAATGACTTCGTTCGGGTCAAGCGGCGGCGCTTGTTCATCGCGCAAATCGGCGGTCGCTAATACGTT
>JANMSG010000805.1:0-5637 GCA_031389065.1 Acidobacteriota bacterium
CTGATGGCAATTTGCCTTGAACCAGTCAGTAGATTTTCGAGAGCGACTTTCGCATCTGTTAACACCGCGCCGGAAGTATCCAAAACAACCCCGTTCACCGTGCCGATTTGAATTTGCGCCAAGGCAATATTTGAAACAAATACGAATATCGTGAACGAAAAAACCAAAATACACTTCATACGATTCCTCAACACAACTTACTTCGCAAATCCCTTGAAACCATTAGGTCGAGCATTTGCGGTTTGTTTAGATATGGGCTTTCACTCTAAGCGGAATCTAATGCTTCGCGCAATTCGTAATAGACAATGGCACAGGGCTGCAACTGCGTTATCTCTGAACCTCGCGGATAAAATTTGAATCGTTCAGAAATATTTGACATCATTTGAGCCGGGAAATCAGATTCACTCAGATTACTTTTCACGAACCGACTCTTGATTGAATCTGAAAGGGAAAAAATGCGATGGATATTCGTTTTACGCAAAGAGCCTTTTTCATTTCTACTTTACTTGGAATCTTTCTTTTATCAAGCAGCGCCTTTCATGCACAACGCAAGGGAAAATCGTCACAGGGCAAAATCACGCAACAAAAGAAATCGGACAAGCAAAATCCAAGAAGTCTTAAACCTGTAGTTCCGCCCTCTCAAAAGCCTCCGCAAGCGAATGCCCAACCAAACAAGCAACCAATGTTACGCCCGGAACTGATCATACAAAATAGTCACTCCGATAACATACGAGCAATTGCCTACAGTTTCGATGGGAAGCTTTTTGCCTCGGGCGGCGCAGATAAAACCATCAGAATTTGGGACTCGGAAAACAATCGCCTGGTCCGCCTTCTGCAAGACAGCTACGATGATGTAACATCGCTTACATTCAGTCCGAATGCAAAAACCATTGCGGCAGGCAGTCTCGATAAAACCGTCAAAGTTTGGGATGCCATTACTGGCAAATTGCTGCGTTCATTCACCGATCATGATAGCGGCGTGAGTTGCGTAGCGTTCAGTCCGGACGGCAAAACTATCGCTTCAGGAAGCCTGGATCAAACCATTAATTTATACGATTCGAACAACGGCGAGCTGATCCTGACAATCGAAGGCAAATCCGGCGGCATACGCTCGCTCGCTTTCAGCCCCGACGGAAAACAGCTTGCCGGCGCTTGCGAGGATAAAACCGTAAAGCTTTGGAATGAGGAAGATGGCACACTGATTCACACCTTAACAGGTCACACATCTGAAGTTCGCTCGGTAGCTTTTCGTCCCGATGGCAAGACTATCATTTCCGGTAGCGCTGATAAAACCATCAAAATTTGGGACGCAGCAACAAGCAATTTGCTCGATACCCTCAAAGGGCATTCAAGCGGCGTGGTCTCTGTTGTCTTCAATACCGATGGCAAGATTTTTGCCTCCGGGAGTCAGGATAAAACTCTCAAGCTTTGGGAAACAGCGACTGGCAAATTGCTTCGCACGATTGATAATTTCACCCAACCTGTTAACGCCGTTACCTTCAATCCCGACGGAACGACGATCGCTTCGGCGAGTTGGAAAACCATATACCTCTGGGATGTAGCGAACGGCAAATGGCTTCGCAATCTTGAAAGTCACTCTTTCGAAGTCCGCTCCGTTGCACTCAACAATGACGGTAAAATCGCCGCCTTCACAAATGCAAAAAGCGTCAAGTTGTGGAATGCTGTCGAAGGCCGATTGCTTCGCAGTCTTGAAGGACATACGTCTGAAGTCAGCGCCGTTGCCTTCAGTCCTGACGGAAAAACCATTGCTTCGGGAAGTTGGGATAAAACCTTACGACTTTGGGAATCCGCCAGCGGCAAATTGATTCGCATATTTAGAGGGCACATTGCCGAGATTGGCACCATCGCTTTCAGTCCTGATGGAAAGCTCCTGGCTTCGGGCAGCGAAGATCGAACCATTAGAATATGGAATGTCAGTACGGGCAGATCCCAACGCACACTTGAAGGTCATCACAGCTTAATCCCCAGTATAGCCTTTAGCCCCGACAGTAAAACTTTGGTCTCAGGAAGCGTAGATAATAGCGTAAAAATTTGGGATGTAAACATCAGCAAACCCCTTCGCACACTTGCAAACCACTCCGCGCAAGTCAACTCGGTTGCCTTCAGTCCTGACGGAAAAACCATTGCTTCAGGAAGCGGTGATAAAACCTTCAAGCTGTGGAATGCTGGTAGTGGGGAGTTACTCAAATCCGTTGAAGCGAATTCGTTCGATGTGCTTGCCGTAACCTTCAGCCCTGACGGACGAACCCTGGCAACCGGCGGATTCGATAAAAGCATCAAGCTCTGGGATGCTGAAAGCGGCAAGATGATACGCGCGCTCGAAGGACACACCAGCCCTGTTTCATCTTTAGACTTCAGCCCTGATCAAAAAACTCTTCTGTCAGGAAGTTGGGACACAACCGCAAAAATCTGGGCTCCTGAAACAGGACGATTGGTAACCTCATTTCTTGCTTTTAACGATGGCAAATGGATTGCGTTTACGCCTGATGGTTTCTTCGACGGGTCAGAAAATAGCGGGGCGTATGTCACCTGGCGCCTGGGCAACACGGTTTATGATTTCGACCAGTTGTTCGATAGGTTTTATAAGCCGGAGATCATCCCTCAAACGCTTCAAGACAAGAATCTCAAGCCAACCTACACCATCGCTCAAGGCTTTGCCTCGTCTCCTGACGTAAAGATTGTTTCGCCGCAAATGAATGCAAGTTTCAAGACTGCGGAAGTAGAAATTAAAGTCGAAGCCAAAGACACAGGCGGCGGAGTCAAAGACGTAAAGCTCTTTCAAAACGGCAAGCTCGTTGATCCGAGTCTGCGCGGTTTAAAAGCCGTAAAGGTCACTCAAACCGCCAGCTTCCGCGTCTTGCTCACAGAAGGCGATAATTATTTTAAAGCCATTGCCTATAGCAATGACTCCACCGAAAGCCGTCCTGTTGAATTGACGGTACGCCTTGCGGCTCCCGAAAAAGAGGCTGCTTTACATCTGTTAGTCGTTGGCATCAATCGTTATAAAAATTCTGCTTTGAACCTAAATTTTGCAATGACTGATGCGGAAGGCATCGCAAACTTTTTCGAGCAAAAAGGGCGCAGGCTCTTCAGCGATGTCACCGTCACCAAACTTTTCAATGAAGAAGCAAGCCGCGCCAATATTCTGAAATCGTTTCAGACATTAACTGAAAAAGCGCAACCCCAAGACGTCGTCATCATCTATTTCGCAGGACATGGAGACAGTCGGCTGAATCAGTGGTATTTTGTGACGCATGACATCGTTCAGCCTGAAAAGGACGAGGTGCTGGCGGCGCAAGGTTTATCCTCGAAAACACTCTCGGAACTTCTGATAAAGCTCCGTTCACAAAAAGTCCTCCTATTGTTGGACGCTTGCAGGTCGGGTACAGCAGTAAAAGCGTTTCGCAGTTTTGAAGATCGCAAAACGCTCTCTCAATTGGCGCGTTCTACAGGTATTCATATCATTGCTGCTTCTTCTCCCGATCAGGATGCGGCAGAAGTGAAGGCTTTAGGTCACGGTGTTTTCACATATTTATTGCTAAAAGGCTTGAGCGGTGACGCAACGGTAGGGCAAGCAAAAAAGAGTGTGACGGTTCGCGGTCTGCTCGCATATATAGAAGACCAGTTGCCAGAAATTTCACAAAAGTACAAGACACAGGCGCAGTATCCTGTTAGCTCATCAAAAGGCATGGACTTTCCTCTGGCGTTCCTGCAATGAAGTTTTTCCTTACTTTGCCAGAGCCTCCTGAAAGAGAAAAGATGTGTGAGGTTGGCGTATCGCCTTCAGACAACTGTTGTGGTATTTGAAACAAGCCGCCTGAAGTGGATACTCCAAACTTTCCCTTGTTCAGCGCAACATACTACGCAATTCACTTGAAACTCGAACATCGAGATATTCGACATTTTCGCGAACCAACATTTCATAAAAGGCTTGCGCGCCTGTCATCATTGCCATATCCCTCCCATCAGTGAATAGTGAATAGTGAATAGTGAATAGTGTCGGAATCGCTACGCTTGATTCTGATTTCTAAATAGAATCGGGAAGTGCCACCACTATTCACTATTCACTATTCACTATTCACTGTTTGCCGTCATCCACTCTTTCAAACGATCAATACTTTGTGCAAATGGTTTCAAACCAAACCATAAAAAGAGAGCCGCGAAAAACTGCGCCACCGCGCCAACAATCAACAGCGAATATCTGATGGCGTTGTCATCGTGAAAAACATAATCATTCATCAACGCCACAGCCGTAGGAGCTAAACCCAATCCAATCACATTTACAATGAAAATATAGAGCGCCGAAGCTTGCCCGCGCATCTCGTTCGGCATGATCTGTTGAATCGCGGCGGGCGCTACACCAAACGGCGCGCTCGCAAAAAAAGCCAGAGGGACAAATAAAGCCATCGCGAGGTTGCCGTTTGGCGCAAGATAGAAAGCGATTCCGCTCGGAATCATTAAACCTGCAGCCATCAATCCAACACGCATAGGCGCGTCTTTGTAACCTCGCTCCGTGAGCCAATCGGAGAAACGCCCTCCCGAAACGATTCCAGCGGTTCCCGCAATCGCTAAAATCGCGCCCATCACAATGCCTACTTTTGCTGATGTCCACCCGTGATTGCGAACAAAGTAGGTGGGATTCCAGAACCCGCCAGCATTGGTCGCAAGCGCGATGAGCCCAAAGCCTACATTGTGGCAGATAAAGGTAGCCTGATTTTCTCGTATGTAGTCAAAGACCTGCCGCATGGGAACTTCTAAGGGCTTTACCGCACCGGTTTGCGATTGTACCAAACGACGATTTCGACGCGCAGGCTCTTTCACTGTATATAGCAACAATGCCAATACAAGGCCTGGCAAGCCAACGATGAAGAAAATCACTTGCCAGGGACGCGTTGCTCCGACCAGAGGTAAGGTGTACAAGTCTTGCGAAGAAGCAAATCCGCTAACCAGACCGCCTAATAAATAAGCCATTCCCGCCCCGATATATATACCCATAGAATAGACGCTGATGGCGGTGGCGAGTCGCTCTTTGCGAAAGTAATCGGTGATTAAAGAGAAGGCGGCGGGCGAAAGCGAGGCTTCGCCTACGCCTACACCAAGTCTGCACAAAAACATCTGCAAGAAGTTTTGCGCAACGCCGCACAGGGCAGTCATAAAACTCCACAACACAAAGCCTACGGCAATGATCGTGCGGCGACTCTTGGAGTCGGCCAGGCGACCAAGCGGTATGCCAAACAGCGTATAGAAGAAGGCAAAACTGAAGCCCAGCAATAGACTCATCTGGGTGTCGCTGATTTGCAAATCGCGGCGAATCGGAACAACCAGAAGGGTAAGAATTTGCCTGTCAATAAAAGAGAAAATGTAAACCACCGTCAACACCCCTACGACATACCAGGAATACCCAATCGGTGGATAAGGTTCCTCATTTTGGCGCGGCGTGACATCTGGCTCAGGCGCGGATTGTGTACTCAAGAAATACCCCTTTTCAACAGAATTCCATTTTCTCTGACTCAAGTGATTTTCGCGGTTGCGTGATGATATCAACCAACACAGGCTTTCTATCGTAATACAAACCTGTTAACCATTATTCGTTTTCGATATGGAACGCGGTGGCAA